>JAZTWS010000032.1:0-5848 GCA_045636005.1 Eubacteriales bacterium
AGGTCGCGAAGCGAACTCGTAAAAGCATTGTGGGGTGTGGGGCAACGCCCCACATAAACACACCGACAAATCAAAATTTAAAAAATTCAGGGGGACTTTTTCAAGTCCCCCTTTGGGTTTTTCAGTTTTCGTCGAAATAGCGGGCAAGTCCGAAGGCGTAGTCGCTGATGGCCTTGATGGAATTGGCAAAGGCGATGTATTTGCCCTCATAGACCGTAAGGAGCGTCTCGGTGTAGGAGCCGTCGGCGTTTGTAGCACGGCCGACGGTGAGAGGCGTGCCGTCCTTGCGCGTGTAGAGCGTGGTGCCGTCCGCGAGAATTTCGCCGTCGGGCTTTTCGACCTCGTAGCTCTTGGAGTCCTGCAGCGTGCCGTTCTTATCGTAGGAGTAGACGGTTGCCACCGAATGCAAGGTCGTATTGAAGATGCCCTTGTTTACGTTTTGGTTGGAGGCGATGCCGTCGCCGCTGTAGATCATTTCGTAGGAGCCGACGTGATCGACGCCGATGATCTTGCCGTCCTCATCCATGAAGGTGGCGGGGCCTGCGTTGATACCGTAGATGACATAGGCCATCCAGATATCCTTGCCCGTGCTTGTTTGACGGAAAAGGCTTTGATCGTTGTCGCGCATACGGTACCAGGTCCAGCCCACGCAGGCTTTCGACTCAATAAGCGCCATCGTGTAATGCTCGTAGTAGGCGGCGCGATCGGCCTGCGTCTGCACGAGAATGCCCGCGCCCGTGGAGTTTGCAAGCGGATAGCCGTTGGCATCCAGCGCGTCCATGCCCTTGGCGAAGAACTCGGTCACCATGAAGGGAACGCCCGAATAGCGATAGAGGTTGACGACGGTGTCGACCGAGGGGTTGAGGCCGCCGTAAAGGTTGGCGGTGATCATATCAACGTAGCGACCTGCCGCGCGGACGGGCCATTCCTCCGAGAGCGCGTTGAGATTGGAGCGCGAGCCCATGTACATATGATTGGGGTCGGCCTTTTTGATGGCCTCGCTTGTGGTCTTGTAGTATCTTGCGTACCAGAAGCCGAGGAATTCGCGGCGGATCTCCTCATATTCGGGCGAATTGCGATATTTTTCGATGGTGGGGAAGGGATCGTTCATACGGCGGGCCAGCCAGGTCCACGCGGTTGCGTAGGAGAAGGCGTTGGTCGGCGTATCGTCGGGATTGAGCGTCAGATAGTTGTCGAGCATATGCAGCTCGGAGGGCAGCTCGTTGTCGGTGGTGTAACCGAACACGCGCGGGTTGTCTCGGTAACCGCCGTTCGCGATCGACGCGGCAAGCGCGTTTTGCGTGAAGGTTACATAGTCGGGATCAAAGAGGCAGACGGTGTTGTTGTAGGGGAAGATGCCGTCGCCCGAAAGGTAACCGCGTCCGAGCGAATTCATGTAAGCGGAGTTGGCGCCGAGGGGAACGACGACCGAAAGGCCGTCCTCAACGGCAAGGAGCGATGCGGAGTCACTCATTTGTGCGACGTTAACGCCCGTCTCCTGAAGCAGAGCGGTGATCTCTCGATAGTAGGTTTTCACGTCGCCGTATTTTTCAAGGATCGCCTTTTCTTGATTTGCCGTACCCGACGAGAAGGCCACGTCGTTCATGCCGATGGCGAAGAAGGGATTGCCCAAGGGGTCGATGATATAGGGGCGCTCGTCGATGATTTCTACGTGGAAGAAGCCGGTCTCGTTGCCGAAGAAGCCGGCGTCGAGCGCGCCGCCGTAGACGTCGTGCGTGACGCGGGTGGCGTACTCGGAGTCAAGGAAGGCGTTGGCGGTGCTTTGGCCAAGCGTGGCGAGCGTACGCGCGAAGCGGTTTTGCGTCCACTGGCTTGGGGGCGTGCGTCCCGTTCCTGTCCAAGAGTTCTGCGCCCAAGGAAGCTCGTGCGAGAAGTCGCCCGTGGGCTTGCTCGCGCCGTAGCCCACCGTGTCGTAGTCACCGATGAGATGCTCCACGGGGGTGCCGTTTTCGTCCAAGGGGCGAACCTCGTCGCGTGTTGTGTCAAACCATTCCTTCACGAGATGCTCGGCGTAGCCCCAAGGCTCGTAGCCCTCGTTCTTGGCCTGCTCGAGATCAAGCGGGTGATCGTAGATGGTGCCAACGATCTCAATATAGGGCTTGAGGCTTTGCTTGGTCTCGCGCGAGTGCAGGTAGACGAGCGCGGCGTCGGGATAGCCCTCGGTGGTCACGCGGAAGGAGACGGTCAGCGAGCCGTCGTCGTTGAGCTGCTCCTCGCGGATATAGTTCGTCACGTCGATCGACATATACAGATCGTCCTTGACCTCGGCGTAGCCGAGAAGCTCATAAGCAAAGGCGAGATCCTCGTGCGTCTTGTAGCAAAGCGTGCTCTCGTCCCAATCGGCCGCGGTGGCGTGGAACATGGCATCGTAGAGCGTGCGGCCGGCCTTTTGCTCGATGTTCTGCACGCCGACGTGGAGCGTCACCGAGGCGGCCTCGTCGATGGCCTTCACAAGCTCGGGGGTGAATTCAAATTTGAAGTAGGCGGCGCGCTCGGGGTACTCGTCGGTCTCGTCGAGATTTTTCATCTGCAGAATGGCCGAGTCGCCAAAGCCTTCCTCAAGGTAGGCGGGGGTGTTGAAAATAAAGCCGTCGGCCGAGGCGTAGACCTTCTTGAAGCCGGCCTCCTTGCGAACGAGGAGGGGATAGCCGTCGTCGTCGGTCGTGCCGCTGTAGGAAAGGATGGCCGAGCGACCGTAGGCGCGAATGCCGTTAAGCCCAAGCACATAGGGGCGCACCACGATCTCAAGGTAATCGTTTTCGGGGTGCTCCGGGAGGTCGGGAACGGTAAGCGCGGCGGCGTAAGCATAGCCGAAATCCACCGAGGCCTCGTACGGCGTGCCGTTGTCATCGTAGACCGTTTCAAAAACCTGTTTTTCGCGGGTGGAATAGGTCTTGGTGGCCACCTTTCCCTTCGCGTCGCGCGTGACGAGCAAAATCTCAACGCCCACGCGGTTGAAGGCGGTGTCATTCACGCCGAGAATGGTGCGGAGCGAAAAGCTGCCGTTCTCGGCCTTCGTGGTCTGATATCCCACGAAATCGGCGTATTTGCCGTCCTTTTCCATGGGCTCGGCAGCCGAGACCGGTGTGATGCAGAGAAGGGCCAAGGGCGCCAAAAGCACCATCATGAGCAGGGTTTTGAGAAAAAATCCTTTTTTCATACCTATGTCCTTTCTTTCGGGAAAGCTCCCGCGGCTTTGGTGGTTTTATTATAGCATTTCCGAATTGGCATGTCAAGAATTTAACAACAAAAACGCCTACAAATTGAAGTTTATCGGGGAGAGAACGTGTAGGGAACTTTTTGGAAAAAGTTCCCTACGACCCTCAAAAACTTTTCTGAAAATTTTTACGAAAAAGTCTGCAAAAGCAATATTGTAAGAGTTTTCCAAGTCATTTTGGTTCTTCGCACCTTGTGCGAAGAACGTATACGCCGCGAGCCACGTCGCAGACAAAGAAAGCTCGCTTTCTTTTCTGCGCGTGTGCTACACGGGGCTCAAAATGACGTGAAGTTTGTGCAAACCCATGCGAGAAAAGTTTTGGTGAAGCTTTTTCAAAAGCTTGTGGGGTGTGGGGCAACGCCCCACATAAACACACCGACAAATCAAAATTTGAAAGTAAAACCGCGTGGGAGTCGATTGAGACTCCCACGCGGTTGGATTGGTGGATGGAATTTACGGCAAATTTTCCGTTTTCTTCCTATTTTTATCTATATAAGGGGAAACGGGCGCAGAGTGCGCTGACCTTTTCCAGCGTTTTTTCCTTGGTTGCTTCGAAATCGAAGACGCAGTCGCGGATCATGCCTGCGATCTCCACCATCTCGGCCTCGCCAAATCCGCGCGAGGTGACGGCAGGGGTGCCAAGGCGCACGCCGCTGGTGACGAAGGGGGTCTCAGGGTCATTGGGAACCGTGTTCTTGTTGGCGGTGATACGCACCTCGTCCAAGCGACGCTCCAGCTCCTTACCCGTGATGCCCGTGCCGCGAAGGTCAAGAAGCATCAAGTGATTGTCGGTTCCACCCGAAACCAGCGAGAGTCCGTGGCCCTTGAGCGCGCCTGCAAGTGCCTGCGCGTTTTTCACGATCTGCTGCTGGTAAGCCTTAAATTCGTCGGTAAGCGCCTCACCGAGTGCTACGGCCTTGGCGGCAATGATGTGCATAAGGGGGCCGCCCTGCGTGCCGGGGAACACGGCCTTGTCAATGGCCTTGGCATACTCCTCGCGGCAGAGGATAAGACCGCCGCGGGGACCGCGGAGCGTCTTGTGCGTGGTGGTGGTCACCACGTCGGCATAAGGAACGGGCGAGGGGTGAAGCCCTGCGGCCACAAGGCCCGCGATGTGCGCCATATCCACCATCAGATACGCGCCCACCTTGTCCGCGATCTCGCGGAAGCGCTTAAAATCAATGGTGCGCGAGTAAGCGCTGGCACCAGCCAGGATGAGCTTGGGCTTGCAGGCAAGCGCGGCTTCTTCTACCTTATTATAATCAATTCTTCCCGTGTCGTCGCCAACACCATAGGGAACGATGTTGAAGTATTTCCCCGAAATGTTGACGGGCGAGCCGTGCGAAAGATGGCCGCCGTGTGCGAGGTTCATGGAAAGCACCGTATCGCCGGGATTCAGCAGAGCAAAGAAAACGGCAAGGTTGGCATTGGCTCCGCTGTGGGGCTGGACGTTGGCATGCTCGGCCCCGAAGAGCTTCTTGGCGCGCTCACGCGCGATATTTTCCACGACGTCCACGCAGGCGCATCCGCCGTAGTAACGCTTGGAGGGATACCCTTCCGCGTATTTGTTGGTCAAAACGCTTCCTGCGGCCAAAAGCACAGCCTCGGAAACGATGTTCTCGGAAGCGATCAATTCGATGTTCGCTCTCTGACGTGCGAGCTCGGCATCACACGCGTCAAACACCTCTTTGTCAAAATCGGCAAGCTTGTCAAAAAACATGGCGAAAACTCCTTTTTTTCTCTCATTTTCAAAATTCCTTCTTATTTTACCCTATTTTTTGCCTTGTGTCAAGGCCGAAAGCGAAGAAAGTCGAGCGAAAACGAAAAATGTAGACAAAAAATATCGCAGTTTTTTGTGCATTTCAACGAAAATAAAAAAGGGGGTTGCAAAAAAGGCGCGTTTGTGCTAAACTTAATATGTATCGAAAACGGGATACGTGCCGACGGCGTGTCCTCGATGCAAAATTTCAAACGTCGGAGAAAGCAATACATATGTCTAAGAAGATGATGAGATCCGTATTGGCAGTGCTCTTGGCACTGATGATGCTCGTGGTCTTCGTGGCTTGTGGTGAGCCCGAGGAGACGACTCTTCCCGATACGACGGAACCTGAAGTGACGGAGCCGGAGGTTACGACTCCTGAAGAAACGGAGCCTGAGGTAACTGAGCCTGAGGTTACCACCCCCGAGGAGACTCTTCCCGATGAGACTCTCCCGGACGAAACGGCACCCGAGGTGACGGAGCCTGAGGTAACTGAGCCTGAGGTAACGGAGCCTGAGGCAACGACGAAGCCCGCAGATCCCAACGCGCCTCATAAGCACGTTTACTACACGACGGGTGGCGTTGCAACCTGTACGCAGGATGGCACCATCCTGTATGCGTGCGTTTGCGGCGATATTTATGAGGAAAAGGGTGATCCCGCATACGGCCACACCTTTATCCTTCTCAACACCGTTGAGCCTGCAACCTGTACGTCTGCCGGTGTTGGCGACTTCCGTTGTGCATACTGCGGATGGTACGACACGCATGAGATTCCCATGTTGCCCCACGATCTGTCGGTTTCCACCGTGCTTGTAAGCAAGACAAGTCGGATCGTAGCCATGTCGTTCTGT
>JAZTWS010000033.1:0-2118 GCA_045636005.1 Eubacteriales bacterium
ATCCTCATAGAAAACGCCCTTGCCGTACATCTTTTCGATGATAGCACGGGGAGCCTTACCCTTGCGGAAGCCTGCGATGTTGATGTTCTTTACCTGCTTACGATAAACCTTCTCGATAGCAGCCTCAAAAACTTCCTTTTCCACGCCGATCTCAAGCTCATACATGCTCTTTTCGGTCTTTTCACATTTTAACAGTTTCATTTTTTGTCCTCCAAATGAAATTTTTACATACTTTATTATTTTACATTTTTTTGGTTACAATGTCAAGTGCTTTCGCACATTTTCCTCGTTTTTCTTCCTAATATATTCAGTATTCGGACGAGGGAAAGATCTTTTTGGGAGTGAAATTTAAATAGTCAGCCGAAATCAGCGAAAAAGTGATGCCGTCATCCGAGAAGGTGCTTGGTTGATCGTAGCATCCGTGGATGTGACCGTAAAAGCATTGCTTGACGCCGTATTCCTTTAAAACGCTTAAAATTTCCTCGCAACGAAATTCACGAAAGACGGGAGGGAAGTGCAAGAAGACCACGCGCTCAAGTTCCTCGGGAAAGTGTTTCCCCTCCTCCAAGCTGAGTTTTAGGCGCATGACCTCACGATTGACGATCTTTTGGTAATCGGTGTTTTCGGGGATCCCGCTCAAGCTTTCGTCGTTGAACCAACCGCGACTTCCGCAGATCACAAGATTCTCTACGAGATGCGCATTGTTGTAAAGGCAACGGATCGAGCAAATTTCGTTTTCCTCAAAGAAAGCTTCGATTTTACTAAGCGTTGCCCACCAAAAATCGTGGTTTCCTTTTCCGATGATCTTGGTGCCGGGCAGAGAGTCCAAAAGCAAAAGATCATCGCGCGCCTCGGCCAAGGTCATGGCCCATGAAATGTCGCCCGGAAGAATCACGGTATCATTTGGCGTGATGAGGGCGTTCCAATTCCGTTTCAGCTTTTCCACATAGTCTCGCCAGCGCTTGCCGAAGACCTCCATGGATTTGTTGGTGCTTGCATTGGTGGAGAGGTGCAGATCTGCAATGGTAAATATTGACATGACTACTCCTTTCCAATCGTGCATGAACGACTTTTTTTCGTGATATACTATCCTTGTCTTTCAGATATCTGACAGACGTTAAAAACAGAGAAACAGGAGTAAAAAGATGGAGCAGAACAACAAAGAGTATTGCAAGGATTGCCACTTTAACGCAGGCATTCATTGTGACGTGAAGAATTGTGTATATCACAACGGCGAATGTCATTGCACGGCAGAGGTTATCTCTGTCATTCCGCATAGCGCAACCACGAGCAGTGAAACCGCTTGCGGCACCTTCCAGCAGAGAGAATTCTGATGGGTTTCTCTGTGGGCGCGCTCCGATTGGAGCGCGCTTTTTTATTTGGCGAGATAACGGTATACCTCGTCGAGCATTTCCTCGGGGGCAATGACCGTATCAAAATTCACGGGACGCTTATCAAGGTCGCGCAAAGGATAGGCGATCTCAGTTCCCGTATCCTTCGAAAGCATATCGAGTGCCTTCAGCTCATCCTCGGGTCTCTTACCCGAAAGCGAGGCATATACGTCGGCGGCAAACTTATAGGGGCTTGCCGTAGACGCCGTAACGATAGGCGTTTTGCTTGCGCTGTCGGCAAGATACTTGTTGGCGCAAGACAGTGCAACCGAGGTGTGTGAGTCGGCAAGATAGCCGTTTTCCTCGTAGGTCTTGCGAATGGTCTCGGCCGTTTCCTTTTCGTCTGCGTAGTAGCCGACAAAGGTCTCGTTGATCTTGGCCAAAATGTCGGCCTCTACCTCATATTTTCCCGTAGCCTTGAGGGCGTTCATGTAGGCCGTGGTCTTCTCGGCACCCGCCACGAAGTAGAGAAGACGCTCCAGATTGCTGGAGATCAGAATATCCATCGAGGGCGACATGGTGAGGTGGAAGGCGCGGTTGCGGTCGTATACACCGGTGCGAAGGAAATCGGTAAGAATGTTGTTTACGTTCGAAGCGCAGATGAGTTTTCCGATGGGAAGTCCCATCATCTTAGCAATGTATGCGGCAAAGATGTTGCCGAAGTTACCCGTAGGTACGCAGAAGTCCACCTTCTCACCCATCTTTACGTCGCCACGCGAGATAAGGT
>JAZTWS010000034.1:0-8853 GCA_045636005.1 Eubacteriales bacterium
GCCTCGTATTTGTCGCGCAGGCCCATTAAAATGGCCACCGCTTCCTCGGGGGAGGGCTCGCCCACCGTCACCGACTGAAAACGGCGCTCCAGAGCCGCGTCCTTCTCGACGTGGGCGCGGTATTCGGCAATGGTAGTGGCCCCGATCACCTGCATCTCGCCGCGCGCAAGCGCGGGCTTGAGAATATTTGCCGCATCCACGGCTCCCTCGGCGGCACCCGCGCCAACGAGGGTGTGGATCTCGTCGATAAAGAGAATGATATCGGGGCTTTTGCAAGCCTCCTCCATCACGTTTTTCATGCGCTCCTCAAATTCGCCGCGGTATTTTGCTCCCGCGATCATGCCTGCAATGTCAAGCGTGATGATCTTTTTGTCCTTTAAGGTCTCGGGTACGTTGCCGTCCACGATCTTCTGGGCCAAGCCCTCCACGACGGCGGTCTTGCCCACGCCGGGCTCACCGATGAGGCAGGGGTTATTTTTGGTGCGCCGCGAGAGGATCTGAATGACGCGCTCGGTCTCCTTGTCACGCCCGATGATCGGGTCGATCTTTCCCTCGCGTGCCAATTTCGTTAAATCGCGGCCGTAGCTTGCAAGCGTCGGAGCGGAGGAGTTTGCGCTGCCGGCACCGCTGCGTTGAGCATCACCGCGCAGGGAAGAGCTCTTTTCCGAGTTGCTTCCGAAATAGGTGTCAAGGTCTGCCTTGAGGTCCGTGAGCGAAATGCCGCACGTTTCGAGGAGCTTGGCACCCACGCAATCCTTTTCCGAGATCAAGGCGAGAAGCAGATGCTCGGTGCCGATATAGCTTTGTCCGAGGCGCGTTGCCTCGTAGGACGAGGTCTCAAGGATTCGTTTGGTACGGGGCGTCATGGCGGCTGCACTGACGTTGCTCGCCGTGCCAACGCCTGCGTTGTTTACCACGGCGTCCTTTACGGTCTCAAAATCCGCGCCGCGTGCCGTAAGGATCCCTGCGGCAACGCTTTCGCTTTCTCCCGTAAGACCAAGCAGGATATGCTCGGAGCCGATATAGGTGTGTCCCAGCTCGCGTGCATAGGCAAGCGAGCGGTTAAGGACGTTTTGTGCTTTTTGTGTAAAACGGATAGCCATTTTTTACCTCTTTGGATTATAGTGTTTCTTTTACGTATTTTGCGCGCAAAATGTCGCGTTCTTTCTCGCCAAGCGCGGTTTTGTTTTCCCTATGGGCGAGATTGTAGGGCATCATCTCAATGAGAAGCGTATCGAGCGTCGAGAGGTCGATGTCCTTGAGCAGACCAAGCGCCACGCCAAGCCTTACGTCTGCATAATGCGTCAAAAATTCGTCGGAGGAGAGCATATAGGCGTGACGGAGGATACCCTCGGCGCGACAGATTCGGTCTACGGTCTTGGGATTTTTTTCGGGCGTAATGAGTGCGCGCAGCTCATGCTCGCTCTCTACGATCTGCTTTACCGCGTCGGAAAGCTTCCGTAGCGTGTCCTCCTCGGTGATGCCAAGCGTGATTTGATTGGATACCTGATAAAGTGCGCCTTGTGCGCCCGTACCCTCGCCGTAAAAGCCGCGCATGGTGAGTCCGATCTTGGCGAGTTGGTTTGCAAGTACTCCGATCCTTCCCGCCATCGTGAGCGCGGGGAGGAACATCATCACCGACGCTCGCATCGCGGTGCCGAGATTGGTGGGGCAGTGTGTAAGGTAGCCAAGCTCTTGGTGGTAGGCGATTGGAAGCTCGCCACTGAGATAGTCGTCGGCGGCGCAAGCGTTTTGGCAGGCTTTATCAAGTGCCAATCCGCCGAGGATCGACTGAATGCGAATGTGATCCTCCTCGCAAAGCATGATGGCAAGTCCCATGGACTCGTTGAGCATCAAGGTGTGCGGCCCCTTTTTGTTGACGAAATCATGGCTGACGTAGTGCTTTTCCCAAAGTATCCCCGCCTTTGTGGGCGAAATATCGGTGAAATCAATACTTGCAAAGCCGCCCTTTTCCAAGAGAACGCCTACTTTTTCAATGATTTCCTTTGCCCCCTCGTTCCCGAGATGCGAGGCGAAGGGATAGCCCTCAAGATTCCGTGCCAAGCGCACACGAGAGGAGAGAACGACGTCGTTTTTGTTTTCTTCGTTGTTATACCAAGCCATGCTTATCCCTCCTTTTCGATCGCGCGGATACGGTCGCGAAGCTCGGCCGCTTTTTCAAAGTTTTCCTCGGATATGGCGGCCTTGAGTTCGGCTTTCAGATTATCAAGTTGTGTGTTGGTTTCAACTTCGGGTGCTTGCGCCTCCTCGCGCTTTTTCGGAGATTTTCCTATGTGCTTTACGGCACCGTGGATGGCGCGAATGCTTCCGCGAAGCTCGTCGGCAAAGGTGTCGTAGCATTGGGGACAGCCTACGCGGCCGCTTCGTTTGAGGCTTTCAAGCGAGGCGTGGCAAAGCGGACAGAGCTTGCGGCTTGTCCGCGTGGTGTCGGGAATGGCAAAGAGTCCGCCAAAAAGACCGTCGGTAAGACTTCCAACGGGGGAGGAGCCGAAAAAGCCCTTGTGCAAGGTAAGCTCACCGCTTTTTTCCATTTCGCCCGCGCAGTCGGCACAAAGCGAATAGGAGCGTGAGCTTCCGTTTATGGTTTCCTCGTAAAATACGGTGGCTTCTTTTTTCTTGCATTTTTCACAAAGCATGGTGTTTACCGCCTTTCTTTACTTCCTTCCTTATTTTAACTCATGATAGATAGGATAATGTGTCGGAATATCTGTGCGCGGATATTGTTTCGGAATTCGGGTGGCACGTCCGAGAGAGCCGAGACCGAAAGGGCAGCGGTGATCATGTTCTTTTCACGGAGATTGATCAGACCGTTGTCCAACAGGTTGGCAAGATAAGCCTCGGCCGAGCGCTCGTCGATCGCGTCGCCGATGGCGTAGAAGAAGTGCATCAGATATTCGTCGCGTTGCATTTGCTTTTTGACGATGCGGATACAACCGCCCCCACCGCGTCGCGATTCGATGACGTAGCCGCGTTCGGGGGTAAAGCGCGAGGTGATGACGTAGCTGATCTGGCTTGGCACACAACCAAGACGGGCCGCCATATCGTTGCGTTGCAGCTCAAGCGAGCCGCCCGCTTCGCTTATCATTTCTTCAATCAGTTTTGCTATCGTATCGGTTAACATATATTTTTCTCCTTTTTGACCTTCTTTGACCTTTCGAGTATAGTATAAAACAAAGGTCAAAGAAAGTCAAAGTCAAGGAAGGTCAAAACAAGTCCTTTTCGGTCAATTATCCGGCGAAATTAAGGTGTTTTCTCCCTTTTTCTCACGAAATCTCATTTTTTGACTATTGCTCGTAGTCCTCAAAAACGAGCTCATACGCGCGCACGAGAAAATCCCAGGTGGTCTTATTGACCTTTCCCGTGATGGGCAGGAGGTTGCGCATTTGAAATTCGCGGATGGCGTTGGCCGTGTCCTCATTGTATACGCCGGTCTGCTTTGGTCCTTCGATATTATCGTAATGAAGCGTGATCTCGCCGAGCATATACTGAATGGCATTTACGGCGAAGCTTTCCTCGCCCTCCGCGATCTCGTAGCCGAAGGGGAGACGGGGAAAGAAGGGAACGGTGCGTGGGGGCGAGCCTTGATCGATCGAGCGGCGATATTCGTCGTAGAGGAGATTCCAGGTTACGTCATCGGCACGTCCCGTCTCGGGCAAACGGTTCTTTTTTTGAAAAGCGGCAAGCGACTCCTCGGTGCGCGCGTCCCACGTTCCCGTAAGAGGTGGGGGCGGAATGCTTTCATCAAAATAGGAGAGCTGACGCAGATAGCGTTGGAGGTTGCGAATGGCCTGCGGCCGTGTAAACTGTGCGTTGTTCATAAGACTCCTTTCCGGATTTTAAGCCCCGACCTCGTAGCCGGGATACTGTCCCTCGCGAAGAACGCCGCCCGCGTAAAGTGTTTGATACTCTGAGGCAATGGCGTTCCATACCGTTGCCTCGACCACGCCGGTTTGTTGGTAGCCGAAAAGACGCTGGAAGGCGAGCACGGCGGCCTCGGTCTGCGTGCCGAAGTAGCCCGTGACGTTTACGCGCGGGATCTCGGGATAGGTGTCGGCAAGTGCGTTCAGGTATTGTTGAAGCACCTCGACCTCGGGGGCCTCCGAGCCAAGATTTAACACGACGCCTGCAAAGGGAAGGATCTCGCCCTCACGGAATTCAAAGCTTAAGGTGTCGATGATGCCGAGATAGGCGTCGTAGATGGCCTCGAAGGTGCGGGCATCCAGCTCGCCCGTTTCGGGAAGCCCGAAGGTTCTTTGTGCCGAGAGAACGGCATTTCGCGTTTGTTCCCCGAAGATACCGTCGGCACTTACGGGCGGAATGGTGGAATAAAAGCGCGAGAGATAGTTGAGGTAATACTGTACGTTTTGCACGGCAAGTCCCGTGTCACCAAAGCTCGGAAGTTCGTAAGGAAGTTGCGTGATATCGCTGGGCGAGATGCCCTCGGAATTCAGCTCCGCCAAGCGCTTGATGCTGGCGTAGATCTGTTGGATCTTATACCAGGTGGCTTTTCCCACGATGCCGTCGGGCGTGAGGTTAAAGGCCTCTTGGAAGGCGATCACGGCGTCCTCGGTATTATAGGAAAAAATGCCGTCCACCGATACGATCTTGGGAATGGAAGGGTAATTGGCCGAGATGCGATTAAGGCGCACCTGTATCTGACGTACGTCGGTGCCTGACGAGCCGAGTCGGAGCGGCACCTCGGGATAGGAGGCGGTGATGCCGCGCACCTCGGCGTTTCTCACCAGGTCAATGTCATCGCCGTAATAATAGGTAAGAATTTCATAGGGGGTTCTTCCGTTTTGCGCCAGCTCCTCGCTCCCCCATTGCGAAAGACCCGCACAGGTCACGCGAATCCCGTCGCAGTAGGAGGCGAAGAGAGGCTCGATATTTCCTTGCCGTCGGATATAGTCGTTAAAAAGCTCGTTTACGATGGCGTTTACGTTTTCGTAAATGTCGCGCCCCTTGACGAAGGATTGATCGACCGTCGTGGAATTGGTGATGTCAAAGGGGTAGCCACGAGAGCGGTAGTATTCGGTATAGACGCGGTTGAGGGCGTAGGAGATCTGTGCGTATATATTGGCGCGAATGGCGTTTTCGTTCCAAGTGGGATAGACCTCGCTGGAGGCGACGTTGGCAATATACTCGGCAAAGGGGAGGGTTACGTTTTCGGCGTTCGAGCTTGGCGTGCCGAGATGAACGGTGATGGTTTCGGGAATGTAGGGAACAAGAGGCGGCATAGTCTCTCCTTTCAGAGCGAGGGCGGCTCGCTCTCGGTGTATTGCTTGCCGAAGGGGTCAAAGGCGTCGGGCGTACCATTTTTGGGGACGGGGATCATGTCGGCGGGTTGGATCGAGGTGATGCCGTCGAAGATCGGAAGACTTTGCGCGACGAGAGGGTGATAGCCATCCAAATAGACCTCAACGGTGTAAGAGGCGTATGGCTTTTTGGTCTCGGTGGGGGAGGTGGAGAGCGAACGGGGCGGGGCGAGAAGTGCGACCTTGGGCGTCAGTCCATCCTCGCCGCTTGTGAGACGCGCGATCACGGCCGAAAAATTCGGCTCGTTGCCGCGCACGAGCACCGTGGCCCCCGCAAGTGGAAAGGTGCCAGAGCCCGTGGAAACACGAACCACGAGATAGCCCTTTCCCGTATAGCCGAGCGAATCGTATTGCGGAATGTCTTGATTCATGGAAATCTCCTTTCATGGCAAGGTGTTATATAGTTAGCGTATGAAAAAAACGCGCCTTGCGTTCAAAAAAGTTCAAAAAGCCCTTGCAAAAGACGCGAAAGTTTGGTATAATAATAAAGCAAGGATTTTTTGAGCATCTTTGCGAGAGAGTACATCTTATTTTTCGGCGCGAGCTGTAAAATAAGGCCATACCAGCCGGGGAATTAGCGGTGCCCTGTACCTGAAATCCGCTATAGCAGGGGTGCATTCCTCTTCTGAGGGCCGAGCGTTTTCGGTCTGTGGCGCACTTTTCATGTTGAGAAGTGGGTCTTGCGCAATCGGGAGCTGTGAACCATGTCAGGTGGGGAACCAAGCAGCATTAAGCGGTGTACCCGATGTGCCGCGAGTCAGCCTGCTTTGAGTGATGGGTGCGTATGTCGCGCAGACGCGACGTTCGAGGTTGAGGTGTATGGTCTTATTTTGCAGCTTGTATTTTTACAATTTGTGTTTTTGGAGAGGAGGAGATCTGTTTGCATCAGGCTTTGTATCGAAAATGGCGTCCGAAAACCTTTGACGACGTATGCGGTCAGGAGCATATTACGTCCATTCTGCAATACGAGGCAGAGAAGAACAGTTTTCATCACGCCTATCTTTTCTGCGGCTCGCGTGGAACGGGAAAGACCTCTTGCGCCAAGATCTTGGCCAAGGTGGTCAACTGTGAAAACCCCGTAAACGGCAATCCGTGTGGCGTTTGCGACGCTTGCCGTGCGATTGATGACGGCTCGGCAACCGACGTTTTGGAAATGGACGCCGCCTCCAACAACAGTGTAGAAAACATTCGCGATATTCGTGACGAGGTGGTCTATCCGCCCACGAGTATGAAATATCGCGTGTATATCGTGGACGAGGTGCATATGCTTTCGGACAGCGCATTTAACGCGCTGCTGAAGACGCTGGAGGAGCCGCCCTCTTATGTGATTTTTATTTTGGCAACCACCGAGCTGCATGAGCTTCCCGCCACCATTATTTCGCGTTGTCAGCGTTTTGAGTTCCGAAGGATCACGATGGACGTGCTTGCCGCACGCTTGGCGCATATCGCGCGCGAGGAAGGACTTTCGGTTGAAGAAGGCGCGCTCCGTCTTATCGCCAAGCTGGCGCAAGGCGGTATGCGTGACGCCATCAGTATTTTGGAGCTTTGCTCGGGCGGCCGAAAGGATACCGTCATTGACGAGGCCCGCGTGAATGAGATCGTCGGCATCAGTAGCCGCGAAACGCTTTGCGATGTCGTGGAGGCGATTGCCAAAAAGGACTTTGACACGTTGTTTTCAGTCATCGACGGTGTGGTGCGTTCCTCGAAGGATATTAAGGTCTTTTGGCAGGATCTCATGTCGTTTTACCGCGATATGTTGGTCATGAAAACGGCGGGTGACGCCGCAAGATACTTGGATCTTACCGATAGCGAGACGCAGCAGCTGACGGCCGCCGCCTCGCACTTTACCAAGGAAACCATACTTTCGCACTGTAAGCAGCTCGAAAACGCCCTGTTTGCCATTCAGAAATCCAACGAGATCAAGCGAACGGTAGCTGAAATGACGCTCATTAAGATGTGCGACGAAACGCTGAATCCTTCGCCCGATACGCTTCTTTCCCGCATTTCCAAGCTGGAGGAGGCCATGGTGCTTGGTGCGCCGATGGCAAGAGTGGCGGCGATAGAAGAAAAACGGGAGCCAATCGAGGCAAAACCGCCTGTCGAGCCCGCAAAACGTGTCGAAGAAGCGCCGAAGCCGCAGGGACAACGGGTGATGAAGCCGGTTTCCTGTTGGATGGAAGTGATTGAGCGCGTTTCGCAGTCGGGCGGTAACATCGACTCATATTTGAAGCAAACGCGTGCTTATACGGCAGAGGATGGCTCGGTCACAGTCTACGTAACCGACGATTTCACCATGCTGATGGTGGATACCCCCAAGGTGCGCACGGCTTTGCGCGCGGCACTTTCGCTCTGTCTTGGACGAGAGCTTGCGGAGGGGCAGCTTCATATCGAGCTTTCCAAAAAGCCGCTTCCCGGTGAAGAGGAAGACTATGTTATTGATGAGATCTTAAAAAAAGCAGAACAATAAAGGAGATAGAGAAATGAAGGCAAGAATACCACAGGGAATGGGCGGCGGCCCGCAGAATATGAACGCCATGCTTCGTCAGGCACAGAAGATGCAGGAGGATATGGCGGCGCTTCAGGCCGATCTTGAGGAGAGAGAGTACGATATCAGCGCAGGCGGCGGCATGGTGGAGCTGAAGATCAACGGCAAAAGAGAGATCCTTTCCATCGCCATCAAGCCCGAGATCGTGGATCCCGACGACGTGGAGACCTTGGAGGATATTATCGTTGCCGCGGTAAACGAGGCGAACAAGAGAGTGGATGCCACGAGTGAGGCCGAGATGCAGAAGATCACGGGCGGCTTCGGCGGCATGCAGGGTCTGTTCTAATGGTAGAAAACGAGGCTCTTATACATCTTGCCGAGCAGTTTGGAAAGCTTTCGGGCATTGGTCGAAAGTCGGCGCTCCGCATGGCGTACGCCGTGCTTGCCTTTTCGGACGAGGAGGCGAAGGAGTTTGCCGAGGCTATTCTTGACGCTAAGGCGAATATACATCTGTGTCCAATCTGTCAGAATTTGACCGATCGCGACGTTTGCTCCATCTGCAGTGACCTGGACCGCGACGGCTCGGTGATCTGCGTGGTGGAGGACGCGAAGGCGGTTTCGGCACTCGAAAAGGTGCGAGAATATCGCGGGCTTTACCACGTTTTGCACGGCGTGATCTCGCCCATCAACGGCGTCACGCCCGACAAATTAAAGCTGAAAGAGCTTTTGCCGCGTCTTGACGGAAGCGTAAAAGAGGTGATCGTGGCCACCAATCCCACCGTGGAGGGCGAGGCCACCGCGATGTACATATCCAAGCTGGTAAAGCCGCTCGGTGTTCGCGTGACGCGACTTGCGTACGGCGTACCCGTGGGAGCCGACCTTGAATATGCCGACGAGATCACTCTGTATCGCGCATTGGAAGGCAGACGGGATTTTTAAACGAGGAAGGGAGTATTTCCTATGATTAAGCTCAATCCCGATAAGGAGATCGTCGCCATCGTGAAGGAGGGCCTTAAGCGTACGGGCGGATAC
>JAZTWS010000035.1:0-2641 GCA_045636005.1 Eubacteriales bacterium
AGGAGGCTTTTGAAAAGGCCGTAAACCTTCTGAAAAATGCAACCCGTATCGGTGCTTCGGGATGCGGACATTCGGGTATCCTTTGTCAGCATTTCGCACACCTTATGTGCTGCATCGAGCTGCCCACGCGCTTTATCTCGCCTGCCGAGGCGGTACACGGCGCAACGGGTTATCTCAAGGAGGGCGATGTTATGCTTTTCGCCTCGCGCGGTGGAAAGACAAAGGAGCTTTTGCCCATTCTTGACATCTGCAAGGCTAAGGGCGTTTCGGTCATTACCGTGACCGAAAATATGGAGTCTCCGTTGGCACTCGGAGCTGACGTGGTGCTTAAGCAGTACGTCAACCGCGAGACCGACAAATATAACTCGCAGGGAACGACCTCGACCACCTCTCTCGGTGTGATCTTCCATCTTTTGCAGACCGCACTCATTGAGGAGACCGGATATAAGAACGAGCAGTTTGCTCTCATTCATCCGGGCGGAGCCGTTGGCGAGCGCTTGAACAAGAAATAAAAAATATTTTTAAAATAAAGGAGAACAAAACTATGGAATTTAAGATGGTTCAAAAAGAAATTGAGCTTCAGAGCAGAGGCTGGATTCCCACCTTCCACAACATCCGCAAGGAGATCCTTGACATTGTTGCAGAGGCTGGCATCAAGAACGGTACGGTTGCTATCGTTTCTCACCACACCACTTGCTCGGTTATGGTTCAGGAGTGCTCTCACGATATCGACTCCTTCGAGCTTGAGTATCTTCAGCACGACCTTCTTGACATCATGAGAAAGATGATCCCCGACTTTGCTGAGGAGCATCAGTACCGTCATCCCGGTCCGGTACATATTCAGTACGGCAGACACGTTGACGAGCTTGGTGACTACACCAGCATGAATACCGACGGTCACCTTCGCAGCTGCTTCTTCGGCAGAAGCGAGACCCTCACCATCAAGGACGGCAAGCTTGACCTTGGCCAGTTCGCTCACATCTACTTCATCGACTGGGACCACGTTGTTGCCCGTCGCAGACAGGTTAACGTAACCGTTATGGGTACCACCGAGGATGTTGGAGACAGAAAGATTAACGGTGGCGAGGTTATCAACACCCGTCATAAGTTCACTGAGGAAGAGAAGGCATACGACATCCACTTCGATCTTCAGCAGCAGAGATAACCCAGCATGCATTTGATGGGAATCGACATCGGAACGACCTCGGTGAAAACCGGGGTCTTCGATGTATTATTGGAACAAAAGCTTTCGCTGACGGCCGACTATACGCTCGAATCTCACGGTGATATCGTCGAGTTTGACAGCGAAACCTATTGGACGATCGTGAAGGGCGAGATCGAAAAGGCAAAGGCGGAGGTCGGTGTGGACGCACTTGCGGTAGATACGCAGTGCGAGACGCTGATTTTGACCGACGAGCAGGGAAATCCCGTCCGCAAGGCGATCGTTTGGCTCGACAACCGCGCCACAAAGGAGGCCGCGGAGATCGAGGCGCACTTTGGCAGACAAAAGGTGTACGAGGTCACGGGTCAGCCCGAGGTCACGGCAACCTGGCCTGCCTGCAAGCTGCTTTGGGTCAAGAAAAACGAGCCGGAGATCTGGGCCAAGACCAAGAAGGTCTTTTTGCTTGAGGACTGGATCCTTTATAAGCTGACGGGACGCTTCGTCACCGAAAAGACCCTGCAATCCTCCACCATCTATTTCGATATACGAAACGGTGCTTGGTGGCAGGAGATGCTGGATTTCATCGGCGTGGGAGCGGATATGCTTCCCGAACTTCTCGATAGCGGCATTCGCGTGGGCAATTATCAAGGCATCGAGGTTGTAACGGGTGCCATGGATCAGGTTTCGGGCGCGATCGGCGCGGGCGTGATCACGAAGGGAATCGTCAGTGAAATGACGGGTACCACCATGGTCATCTTCAGCCCGTGTGACGATATTCCCGCGTTTGACGTAGGCAGTATCATTCCTTGTCATTACAATTATGACGGGAAATACTGTTTGCTTACTTGGTCTGCTACCGCAGGTATGGCACTGAAGTGGTTTAAAAACGCGCTTTGCGAGGACTTTTCTTTTGCCGAGCTTGACGAGCTGGCAAGCAAGGTAAGCATTGGTTGTGACGGCCTTACGTTCCTGCCGTATTTGTGCGGCTCTACGATGCCCAAGTACAATCCCTCGGCGCGCGGAAGCTTCACGGGTCTTACGCCCGAGCATACGAGAGGGCATTTCGTAAGAAGCATTATGGAGGCCATTTCCTGTACGCTGAAGGAAAATCTGGACTATTTGGATCTTCCCGTAACCGAGATTCGTGCGATGGGCGGCGGCGCCAATAGTCCGCTTTGGTGTCAGATGAAGGCCGACATGACGGGAAAGACGCTCGTCACCCTGAAAAACAAGGAAACGGCTTGCCTTGGCGGCGCGATCCTTGCGGGCGTGGGTGTTGGAGCCTTTCCGTCGGTCGAATCCGTGGCGGATAGGATCAAGGTAAAGGACGTGTACAAGCCCTCGGGCGAGGACTATACGGAGTCCTATCGCAATTATCAAAAGGCCGACCGCCTTTTGAACAATTAACCAAGATCAAAAAAGGTTTACCTTACACGCCTTTTCATAAAGAGATCTACAGATTTCGGCAGAGATATTGTT
>JAZTWS010000036.1:0-5878 GCA_045636005.1 Eubacteriales bacterium
CACAAGGCAAGAAAGTCCTTCTTCATCATCGAGCTGCCCGAATATAAGGCTCCTTCTCTTTGGGGCGCCTTCAAATCCATGTGCAGTCGCGGCTGGGCTTACATCGTAAAGGCCGCCACCATTATCCTTCTTTGCAATATGGCAATTCAGCTTATGCAAACATTTACTTGGAGCCTCGACGTTGCCGAATCTGCAGACCGGTCCATTCTCGCCTCGATTGCTTCTCCCTTCGCCTATCTTCTCGTTCCGATCGTGGGCGTCCTGTCCTGGCAGCTTGCGGCGGCGGCTATCACGGGCTTTATCGCCAAGGAGAACGTCGTTGGAACGCTTGCCGTATGCTTTGTCGGCCTTGAAAACCTCATCAACCTTGACGAGCTTGCCATGCTCGAGGGAGCAGGTGCCGAGGTGGCTGGTGTTATGGCGATCTCCAAGGTTGCGGCACTTGCCTATCTCATGTTCAACCTGTATTCGCCTCCCTGCTTCGCCGCAATCGGCGCGATGAACGCCGAAATGAAGAGCGCAAAGTGGTTATGGGGCGGCATCGGACTCCAGCTCGGTATCGGTTACACAATCGCCTATCTCGTATACACGATCGGCACGTGGATCACCGCGCCCGCATCCTTAAACGTGAGTGCGGCCATCGGCGGATTTATTGCGCTTGTGATTTTCGCTACTGTGATCGCGCTTTTGAGCATCCGCAACAATCCAAAAACAAACGCGTAATACATACAAAACAAAGCATTATGGAAAATATTATCATTGCGGCAATTCTCATTGCCATCGTCGGCGGCATCGTCTTTTATCTTGCCCGGGCCAAAAAGCGTGGGCAGAAATGTATCGGTTGCCCTTACGCCAAGCAGTGCGGCGGAAAATGCGGCGAGGGCAAAAAATAAAAAAAGAGCAAGCAACGAAAGTTGCTTGCTCTTTTTTTATCGCATGAAGTGTTCCTTCAAATAGTTATAGCTGGTAATAATACTGTCAAAGGCGTTGCCCGTGGCAAAATTGGTATCCTGCTCCACCACGAAATCCTTCACGCCAATGTCCTCGGCCAGCGGAATGATGTCCTCAAAATTCAGGTTTCCATTTCCGATCTCGGTAATATACGGCGCGTTGTTTTCGCCAAAAGCCCCCATGTCCTTCAAGTGAAGAATGTCCACTCTGCCACGGAGACGCTCCAGCATCTTTCTCACGTCATAACCGCCGTGCTGCACCCAATAGGTGTCCAATACAAAGGAAATGTTTTTCGGGTCGAAGCCCTCAATCAAACGATCCATTACGGTCTTGCCACCAAGCTTTTTAAATTCAAAGCTGTGATTGTGATAGGTAAATTTAAATCCATGCTCACCAAGCTTTGCCGCAATGCCGTTGGCCGTTTCGATAAACGAAGAAAGCGCCTCCTCGTCATCGGTCAAAGCGATCGACGGTATGCCGCCGATTCCCATGTTCTTTGTTCCGATGATGTCGTGGATCTTCATCGCTTCGTCAAGATCCGAGCAGATCATATTCCAGCCAAAGTGCGTGCCGCAGATCGCAAGCTCGGCATTATCCGCACACTCTTTATAATATTTCGCCGACTCCGCGTCGGTGATCTGACCTGCCGTTTGAATCGAGGTATATCCGGCGCGGCGAACGTTCATAAAAGCCTCACGCATGCCGTCGGGCGTACCCGTAAACGCGCGAACTGTATAAATTTGAAGTCCGATCTTATCCATAAATTGCTATTCTCCTTTAAACCTAATATGCATCACTACATTATAATCCGTCTTCCCCGAAAAGTCAAGCATTTTTAATTTTTTCTCTTCCACTTTAAAAAATATGGTTTCCTTATTGCATTTTCAAGAATTTTATAGTATAATATTTATATAAATTCGAAATGGATATTTGTGCTATGAGATATCAAACCATTCTTTTTGACGCAGACGGAACTCTCTTGGATTTCGAGCGTTCGGAATACGATGCTCTGTCGGACGTTCTTGCAGAATTTGGAATTCCCGACACGAGCGAAAACCATAAGATCTATTCCGCCGCCAACGCAGAGCAATGGCGGCTTTTAGAGCTGGGGCTTGTAACCAAAAGTGCTCTACGAACCAACCGCTTTTTGAGTTTTTTGGAGCAGATCGGTTTTTCCGCCTCCCCCGCCGCTATGGCAGACTCCTATATGCTTGCACTTTCGAAAAAAAGCTATTTGCTTGACGGTGCCGAGGAACTTTGCGAGGAGCTTCATCGACGCGGACACGAACTTTACATCATCACCAACGGCTTTTCCTTTGTTCAAAAAGGACGCTTTTATCCCAGTGCCATCGCACCGCTTTTCCGTGACGTTTTCATTTCGGAAAATCTCGGTGCCGAAAAACCGTCTCCCGTCTTTTTCGATCAAGTCAAGGCCAACATTCCACACTTCTGTTCCGAAAAAACGCTTGTGGTGGGGGACTCGCTCTCCTCGGATATGGCAGGCGGCATCGGCGCGGGACTTGACGTTTGTTGGTATAACCCGAAGGGTAAGGCGGCACCTGCCGACATGAACATTACCTATACCGTTTCGGATCTTTCCGACCTTCTTCGCATTATTTGAGAGGTAAATGCTATGATCAGAACATCTACACTTTATGCAAGACTCAAGGCTCTTGACATTCCCTGCAAGGAGATCGTCTCCATGTCCAATCACACGACCATGCAGGTGGGCGGTATCGCGCCCGTCGTTGCCTTCGTGCGCAATGCCGAGGAAATGGTCACCGCCGTTCGAGAAGCCAAAAACAACGGCATAAAATACGCAATTATCGGAAACGGAAGCAACACCATTTTTGCCGACGATGGCTATGATGGCCTTGTCATCGTAACCACCGAAATGAAAAAGCACTCGGTGGAAGGCAATATCATCAAGGCGGATTGCGGTGCATCGATCACCCGTCTTGCCGTGGCGGCACAGAGAGCTTCGCTTACGGGGCTTGAATTTGCGTACGGCATTCCCGGAACGGTTGGCGGTGGCGTTTATATGAACGCAGGCGCCTTCGGCGGCAGTCTTTCGGACGTTGTGGTCTCCTCCATTTGCTACGATGCCAAAAATGACGTCATTCGCAAATTTGACCGCGAGGAGCACGCCTTCCGCTATCGCGAAAGCGTCTATACCCACAATCCCGAGTATATCATTCTCGCCGTGATGCTGGAGTTGAAGACGGGCAAAATGGAAGAGATCGTGGAAAAAATGAATACGAATATACGTTCGCGCAAGGAAAAGCAACCCTTGGAATATCCGAGTGCCGGAAGCGTTTTCAAGCGACCCGTCGGATTCTACGCAGGAGAGCTTATTGAGCAATGTGGCCTTAAGGGATACCGCATCGGCGGTGCCGAGGTTTCCGAAAAGCACGCGGGCTTCATCATCAACCGCGGTGGTGCAACCGCTGAGGATGTGATGCGTCTGATCGGTCATATCAAGACCAAGGTCTTTCTTGAGCATTCGGTCGAGCTCGAATGCGAAGTAGAATATTTTAGCTGATGAATCTCTTTGGCAAACGTCCGCTTGCACTCTTTTGTGCCGCGTTTGCGGCGTCATCGGTAGGCGGCCTTTGTCTGACTCTCAAGCATTTGGAGTTCCATATACCCCTTGCTTGTCTTTTGTTTCTTTCAGCGGCACTGCTTATCGCAGTGCCGCTTTTTCGGAATCGTTTTCACCCAAGGTGCCTAACACCTGTCCTTGCCTTGCTTTTTGCCGCACTCGCTCTGTTGGAATCTCATTTCTTCGTCGGAAGCAAGCTTTCTCGGATCTCCGACGTGGAGGGGCAAACGGTTGCCTGCAAGTTCCAAATAAAAGAAAAATATTTTGCCAAGAGTTATCTTTCCTCCTATCGCGCGGAGTTATCCTCTCTTGACGGCAACCCCTTGAAGACGGGAGCAACGGTAACACTGCCCTTCGACGCCGAATGGCAGATCGGCGATGTGGTGGAAGGAACCTTCACGGCGCACGCCGTAAGCGACGGCTCCGAAAACACACTTTACCGCCTTGCCGACGGTATTTTTCTGGATCTTGAAACCGAGGAAGAAAGCTTCTCGGTCGTGGGCAATATCGAGCCCGACCGTCTCACCTCCGCCCTTTCCGATTTCCGCGAAAGCCTTGCCATCCTTATCTGCACTCACGTTGAGGGGGAGGAAGGCAACCTCGTCTCCTCACTCTTTTTAAATAAGCGCGAGCTTTTGAGCGACAAGACCACGCTTGCCTTTCGCCGCACGGGGACCACACATCTGCTTGCCATAAGCGGTATGCATCTTTCGATCGTTATTCTTATGGTCGAACTATTGCTTCGCGCACTTGGCATCCAAAAGAAACCACGTTGCGTGATCATTCTTCTGCTGGCATTCGGCTATCTTTCGCTGACGGGCTTTGCACTTTCGGCCTGCCGCGCCTTTTTGATGTGTACATTTGTCTACCTCGCGTGGCTTTTTCGAAGCGACAACGACGCCGTCACCTCGCTTTTCTTCGCCCTCTTTTTCCTGCTGGCGATCTCGCCCTACTCGGTCTGCGACATCGGACTTTGGATGTCCTTTCTCGCCGTCCTCGGCATTCTCGTTGCCATTCGTCTTTTAGACAAGCTCCGCGAACGGCTTCAAAAGAAAGGAATGGAGAAAAAGCGTCTGCGCCGTCTGCTTCGCGTACTGTCTGCGATCTGCATTTCGCTTGCCGCCGAGATTTTTCTGCTTTTTCCCATGTGGCTGGTTTTTGACGAACTATCGCTTATGGCGCTTCCCTGCGGACTTCTTCTGTCGCCGCTCGTCACTGCCGTTCTCGTTCTCACTCCGCTTTTTCTGCTTGTGTCCGGCATTCCCGTGCTTATCGCCCTTCTCGGAAAGCTGCTTTACGCCGTGTGCCACATTCTTCTCACACTCGTCTCCTCTTTTTCCTCGCTTCGCGGCATCACCGTTTCACTCGGATACCGTTTTTTCGACTTTTTGATCCCGCTCTCCGCCATCGTCATTGCCATACTTCTACTCGTCAAACTCAAAAAACTGCGATGGATCCCTATTGCAATGGGCGGTACGGTGCTTGCGCTCACGCTTTTTCTTCTTGTCCTCCGTCTCCCGCCGCCCGACGCCGTGACGGCAGACTTCTTATGCCAAGGGGAAAATGAGCTTCTGGTTTTCTCTATGAGTGAGGAAAGTATCATCTGCGATAGCACAAGCGGTTCGTCCACCCTCCTTCGCACGGCCTACGATCTGTTGCACGAACGCCGCGCCACCGAAATTTCTGCTTACCTTCTGACGCATTACCATTCCCGTCATATCAGTACGCTTTCTCGGCTTTTCTCCGCTTTTACAGTGCGATCACTCTACCTTCCGCTTCCGAAAAACGAAGATGAAAGCTCCATCTGTGCTTCGCTTCTTACACTCGCCAAGGAACACGGGCTCATGGCCGTGATCTATGACCGCGAAAAGCCGCTCGTCTTTGAGCCGCTCTCGCTCACTGTTTCCGACACAAGCTATCTCAAGCGTTCGACCCAACCCATCTATACAATCTCGGCCTCCGCTTTTGGAAAGGAGATCCTTTACATCGGAGAATCGGCCGCGGAAGACCAAGCGCTTTATGACGCGCTTTGTGAGCGTACCAAATCCGCCGATCTTATCCTTTTCGGCGCGCACGGCCCCATCACCAAGCAACCCTTTTCCTATCCGCTTGGAAACGGCCACGTTTTCCTCGCCGACGAGTCGATTCTTCCCTACTTCACGCTGCAAGACACCCCCACCGGCAAGATTATATGCGGCGGCTCCCACTTCTCCTTCGTTATGCCGAGGTTGCGAAGCGAACTCGTAACTTCAATTTGTTGAGATCTTAACACTTTCCGTTTAGAAAAACAGAGTGGATTTTTCGAGAAATTAGTCCATGTTTTTG
>JAZTWS010000037.1:0-3357 GCA_045636005.1 Eubacteriales bacterium
TCCTTGGCTCACAGAACGACATGGCTACGATCCGACTTACCAGCGAAGCGCCCGTGTGCTTGATCATGTTGCGGCAGGAGATGTCAAGCGTCATCTTGGAGCCCGCTATCTCACCTGCGTGGTCGAAATTGATATCGTCGACATCGTCGTAGCCCTCGGGGATCGGGCCGTCGCATGCGTAAGCGTCCGAAATAAGAATGATGCGATCGTCGCCTTTGATCTTTCTTGTAAGACGGAGGAGGTAAGGGTCAACGTGGATGCCCCTGCTGTCACAGATCAGCTCGGCATAGATCTCGTGATTACTGTAAACGGTCTCGTCGACGCAGGGCGTTCTACACTCGGGATACTTCTCAAGAGTACCGGTTGCATTCAGATGGTGAGTTCCGATCTTGAGTCCGTAGGGCATAAGAGCCTCGATCTGCTGGGGCTCAGCCTCACTGTGTGCCACCGAAAAAGCAACCGCAGGGGTCTTTTCCTTGGCGTCCAGAACGAACTGCAGAATGTTTTCTCTCTCGGGGGCAAGCGCCCATACTCTTACGAGATCCTTTGCCGCCTCGATGATGGGCATATAGCGTGCGCGGTCAACGGGGCCCTTCCAAGGATTCGACTCACGGTCACAACCAAATTTGGGATTGAGATACGGGCCTTCCATATAAAGACCGCCAATGTTGGCGCATTCGGGCTTTTTCATGGCCTCGCGAAGCGTGGCAATTGCTTTCACGTATCCTTCGGTGTCCATGCTGAAATAAAGCGCGGGAAGAAGTGTCGTGGTGCCGTGATTCAAATGGTGCAGAGAAGCAACCTCGGGCTCGTCCTGAAAAAAGACCTTGCCGTCCGAGTGTGTGTGAATATCTACGAAACCGGGGCCTACGTAAAGCCCACCCGCGTCAACGACCTCACAACCCTCGGGGATAGCGAGCTTTCGCATTTCACCGAATTCCTTGATTTTGCCGTTTTCGACCAAGATCAAAGCGTCGGGAATAAAGTGATCGCGCATTATGAGCGTGGCGTTTTTTATAGCAATCATTGCGAATTTCTCCTTTCTGTCGAAAGAAGGAATAGAATATATCTAAACCTTTCCAATATCGTTAATATTTTACCATTTTGAAACGCTTTTGTCAAGGGCTTTTTGGGCAAATCAAGAGCGCTCTTGCGCATTTGCGGGAAAAGCGTTGCAAAGTTCGCGAGAATATGGTATAATATGTGAGAAAACCATAAAAGGAAGTAAGAAATATGAAGAAAATAAAGATTGTGATCGCGCCCGATTCCTTCAAAGGAAGCATCGGAGCAAAAGAGGCGGCCGATGCCATCGAAAAGGGACTTTTGCAGGCGGCCGGAGGCAAGGCAGAGGTCGAGACGGTGAAAATTCCGATTGCCGACGGCGGCGAGGGAACGCTTTCCGCCATGGTGGATAAAAAGGATCTTGCCTTCGTGCAGGTTACGGGGCCGCAAGGCGCACCCACTCGTGCGGCACTGGGCTTTACGGATGGCGTAGCCGTTATCGAAATGGCGCAGGCGGCGGGTCTTACGCTTGTTGAACCCGAAAAACGCGTGGCCAAAACGGCAACCACCTACGGTGTGGGCGAGATGATAAAATACGCGCTCGATAAGGGCGTGCGCCGCTTTCTTGTTACGGCGGGAGGCAGTGCCACCAACGATGGCGGCGCGGGACTTTTGGCGGCGCTCGGCGGACGGTTTTATAACAAGATGGGGGAGAGCTTTGTTCCCGCAGGCGGTACGCTTGGCGAGATCGCGCGGATCGACCTTTCGGAGCTTGACGCACGTCTTGGAGACTCTACCTTCACCGTGGCAACTGACGTGAAAAATACTCTGTACGGAGAGAGGGGCGCCACTTATGTATACGGCGCACAAAAGGGCGCGGACGAAAAGGAGCTTGACGAGATGGAGGCGGGCATGAAGCATTACGCTTCGCTCGTGGAGACGCTTTGCGGCAAGAAGGTTTCGTCCATCGAAGGATGCGGCGCGGGAGGCGGCGTTGCCACGCCGCTTTTGGCCTTCTGCCGCGCCGAGATCGTTTCGGGCATTGAGGCCGTTTTGGATATTACGCGTTTCCGTGAGCGCATTGTAGGCGCCTCCTTCGTTTTGACGGGCGAGGGCAAGATTGACGTGCAAAGCCTTTACGGCAAGGCAATCAGCGGCGTGGCACGGGCGGCGGCGAAGGAAAATATTCCCGTTATTTGCTTCGTCGGTTGCATTGGAAGTGACAAGGAGGAGCTGAAGGCTCTCGGCGTTGCCGACGTTTTGGCTACCGCAGACATTGCGCCAAGCGCGGAATATTCCATGGCTCACGCAGATATTTTGCTTGAAAAATTGGCAAAGGATTGGTTGGCTCGCTTTTTGGTCTAATATATAGGGCTTCTGCCACGGCAGAAGCCCTATACTTATACAAGATTCTTTTTGATGTAGTTCATGTACACGTTCCAGTCGTCGCGGCTGAGATAGTGCAGACCGGCGCGGAGGTGATAGGAAATATTTCCTTCGGAGAATTGCTCGCCGATCTCGGCGTAGCGATCGGGAGCCACGAGGCCCTTTTTGCCGAGCTGCTCCCATGCGACCGAGGCGGCGCGGCAGGAGAGAAGCTGGGATTCGGGGTCTGCCCACGTGTCCTCTACGGCGGCACCCGAGAGGAAATGGCGAGGCGCGATCGTGGCGACCAGCATATGCTGATCAAAGGTCAAAAGGCTTTCGTCGGCGTATTTTTTATAATTCTCACAGAACCAGAAGGGGAATACCCGGGAAATCGTCTCGATATGCTCGCCCTGCTTTTCTCTTGTGATTGCGTCGCCGCTGCAGCCTGCGTTGTTGGCGATCACGAAGCGGAAGCGCTCGTCGAGCGCGCCCGTCAGAAGCGCGGTCTTGCCTAAACGGGAGTGACCGACCACGGCGGCGTTGTTCATGTCAAGGCTTTCCTTAGTGGCGGCATAGTCAAGAAGTCTCATGTTGGCCCAGGCCCACATGGCGATCTTTCCGGGGGCAGTTGGCTCACGCTTGGTGAGGTCGGTCTGTGCCTCCTCGGGCGTGACGATGCCTGCCAAGCCGTTTGTGAAATCGCCGTTGTCTGTCGTGACGTCCTGGTAAAAGACCGAGAGAACGGCAAAGCCGTTGTCTATGATCTCCTCGGTGGGAAAATATTTGTCGGGAACGTTTGGCGAAAAGTTATTGAATACGAAAAAGGGGTGCTTGCCTTCCTTTGTCGGTATGGTGGCTACAAAGGGAAAGGAAAAAGATTTTCCGCATATTTCGGCGTGAGCGATCACCCGTCGGCACTCAGCCTTGCCTGCAAAGCTTGGATATAAGCGATAGTCAAGCGGCATTTCCTCAAAGGTGAGCGAGGTG
>JAZTWS010000038.1:0-1699 GCA_045636005.1 Eubacteriales bacterium
AATTACATCCGACACATATAACGTGCAAAATTTTATCGGCATGATGCAACGAATGGGAATACGCGCTCCCATTCTTCTGCTGGGAGGAACCGTCATCACGATGATCATGGATCGCAAGCTGGCACTTGTAATGATAGCAACTCTGCCGTTTATATTCGCCGTGGTATACGGCATTTCACTGAAGGGTGTGCCACTTTATTCCAAGGTTCAACAATCGGTTGACGGCATGGTGCGCGTCGTACGCGAGGACGCACAAGGCATTCGCGTAATCAAGGCGCTCTCCAAGGTAGACTATGAAAACGCACGTTATGACAAAGCGAATATGACACTCCGACGCAATGAAACAAAGGCGGGCATCATCATGGGGATCGTAAATCCCGTTATGACGCTGCTGATGAACATGGGCATCGTTGCGGTCATTGCGGTCAGTGCTTACTTCGTGGCAAACGATACCTCCTCCGCAACCACCGTGATTGCATTTATGCAATATTTCACGTTGATCTCTATGGCCATGATGTCGCTTTCCAGAATGTTTGTTATGTATACCAAATGCTCGGCATCGGCCATTCGCATCTCGCTCGTAATGGAGAACACGAGCGAGCTTGCGATCTGTAAGGACGACGGACGGGGAGACCCCTCACTTCATATTTCCTTTGAAAACGTATCGTTTTCTTATCTTGGGAAAAAGAAAGACTTAGAAAACATTTCCTTTGCTCTGAAAAAAGGAGAAACGCTTGGCATTATCGGCGCGACGGGAAGCGGAAAATCCACCGTTCTTCGTCTTCTTATGCGTTTTTACGATACGGATTCGGGAACCGTCCGAATCCACGGCAAAGACGTGCGTTCTTATGCCCCGGAGGAGCTGACCGCCATGTTTGGCGTGGTGTTCCAAAACGACTTTCTTTATGCAGATTCAATCGAAGAAAATATTCGTTTTGGACGGGATATTGCAAGCGAGGACATCGTTTCGGCGGCAAAGATCGCACAAGCACACGAGTTTATCACTTCCTTTTCCGACGGCTACGCCCATGGCGTCTCTGCAGGGGGAACAAATCTGTCGGGAGGACAGCGCCAGCGCGTGCTGATATCCCGCGCGATCGCGGGACGCCCCGAAATATTGATCCTTGATGACTCCTCATCGGCACTTGACTACAAGACCGACGCAAATCTTCGGCGCGCGCTTTCCGAATCGGTTCCCGAGTCGACCGTCATCACCGTAGCGCAACGGGTAAGCTCGGTCAAAAACTGCGACCTCATACTCGTCCTTGAGGACGGCGCGATTATCGGGCATGGAAAGCATGAGGAACTGATGGAGAATTGCAAGGAATATAAAGAGATAAGCGACTCGCAGATGGGAGGTGCTTTCCTTGACTGATACGGTCACCAACACAAAAGCAAAAAAGTCAAAAAAAGGAATCTTTTTAAGGCTCAGCAAATACGTCTTGCAGCAATGGCCGCTGTTTATTATTGCCCTCCTCCTTACGCTTGGTTCCAATCAGCTCTCGCTCCTCGGCCCCAAATATTCGGGCGCGGCGATCGATGCCATTGAGCTTGAGAGCGGTGTGGACTTCCCTGCCGTTTGGGAAAATATCGCTTTTATGATTGCTTGCTATGTCATATCCGCGTTGCTTTCCTACATTCTTTCGGCAACCATGATCCATCTGAGTCAAAGGATCATATACAAAATGCGAAAGCAGGT
>JAZTWS010000039.1:0-7334 GCA_045636005.1 Eubacteriales bacterium
TAAAGTTCCGTCGTTGCACCGCACACAAGCGTCATAGCAAGAAGATACAGTGCCGCCGCAATCACTTGAAGAATGAACTTCTGCGGAGCGGTCAATCCTTCGTTCTGCTTCCGCTTTAATTTTGCCATATCGTCAATACAGCCAATAAGTCCGCCGCACACTCCAAGCGCAAGAGTGAAGATGATCGGAAGGATAGCCGTGATCCCATCTTCTATGCCAAGATAGATGCATCCGCCGATTCCGCCAATCACTGAGGCGATGATAAAAGCCACACCGCCCATCGTCGGAGTACCTTCTTTGTTTTTATGCCAACGGGGACCGATCTCCAAAATTTTCTGCCCCATCTTCTTGCTTTTGAGAATGGGAATGACAAAGTGCGAAAAAAGCACCGTAAGCCCAAACGTGCAGGCAAGCACCACGAGAAATTCGATCAACATTTCGGTTTTCATAGCATCCGTCCCTTTCTTTTCTTCTCGATCAACTCTAAAATCTTCTCCGCACCGATTGCACGGCTCGCTTTGACAAGAAGGATATCCCCTTCCGCCAGCGCATTCGACACGGTTTCACTTATTTTTTCACGTTCTTCCGCATCAAGACAAATGGTGACCGCATCATTTTCCATGCCGCCATCCAATGCACCAAGTGCAATATCCTTGGCAAGCGCGCCTATGCAAAAGAGCTTATCAAGACCGATCGCGGCAAAATAACGGCCCACCTCGGCGTGATATTCCGCACTCCGCTTGCCAAGCTCGCGCATATCGCCAAGCAAAGCCACCGTACGCGCGCCGCCTTTCTGCTCGGAAAGAACTCGCAAAAGATCGGCCGCCGCGTGCATGGACTCGGGCGCGGCATTGTAGCAATCCTCAATCACGGTCACCCCGTCCATCTCGGTAATATGCTGCCGCATTTCCGCGTTTTCAAAGCCGAGAAGCCCCTCTCGGATCTCCTCCATACTCAATCCCATACGCTCACCCGTGGCGATCGCAAAAAGTGCCGCCCAAACGTAAGGCTTGCCAAGCACCGAAAGACGAATATCCGCGACCGTTTCACCACCGCGCACAAGATCAAAGGTAGTCCCCTCCTCGCCGTAACGAATATTGACCGCGCGATAGTCGGCATTTGCATTTTCAAGGGCCACATAAAGCCGTTTGACTCCCTCCGCGTGTACCGAGGACAAAAGCGGCTCGTCGCCGTTCAAGATAAGAACACCGTTCTCCGAAAGCCCCTCGGCGATCTCCAGCTTCGCTTGGCAAATGCCCTCACGCGTGCCAAAGGCCTCCAGATGCGAGCTTCCGATATTGGTAATGCAAGCAACGTCGGGACGCGCGATCCGCGACATAAAGGATATCTGTCCGTGCGCGTCGGTTCCCATTTCGGCCACCATCACATCGGACGTGGGCTCCATGGCGAGCAGACTCATCGGCATCCCGAGGGTACTGTTGTGATTGGCAAGCGTTTTGTGCACGCCAAAGCGCGCCCCAAGCACCGCCGCGATCATTTCCTTGGTCGTGGTCTTTCCCACGCTTCCCGTTACGGCCACCGTCTTTTTTTCTCGGAATTCGTGGTACGCGCGCACGAAGGTGCCAAGTGCCACGACCGAATCCTCCGAGGTGATTGCGGAAAAATCAAAGCCGCTTTCGATCAGCTCCGCGGGGATCCGCCCGCAAAGAAAAGCCTTGCATCCTTGTTTCGCGGCACTTAACATATAGTCGTGACCGTCTACCTTTTCTCCCTTTATCACGACGAACAGCGTGTCGCCGTCCGCCTCACGCGAGTCGGTACAAACATAAGAGAAGCCGTATTCCTCGGCATCGAAGTTGGCGCAAAGAACGCCGCCGCAAAGCTCGGCAAACTCCTCCACTCTTATCTTTCCCTCTCCGATCTTGATTTTCATATTACAGTTTTTCCCTTTCCGATTTATATTTTCCTGCCGCCTCCACGGCGATCTGCTTTTCCGAGAAAAAGCGCTTGCCATCACGGTCGATCTCGTATTCCTCGTGTCCCTTGCCTGCAAGCAAGATCACGTCCCCATCATGCGCCTCGCGAATGGCAAACTCGATAGCACGTCGCCGCTCGGGTATCACGATATAATCACTGCCAACCAGTCCCTTTTGAATTTCGCGAATGATCTCCATCGGCTCCTCACTTCGACTGTTGTCCGAGGTAAGAATTACGAAATCCGCAAGCCGCGCCGCGATCTCTCCCATGACCTTCCGCTTGCTTTTGTCTCTGTCGCCCCCGCATCCGAAAAGAAGCACCACGCGCTCACCCTCGCGGCAAAGAGCGCGGGCGGTCACGAGCAGATTCTCCAAGGCGTCGGGCGTGTGCGCGTAGTCAATAAAGACCGAGTATTCAACCAATACGCCAAGCCGCACGCGCTCCATGCGCCCGTCAATACCCGCAAGCGAACCGAGAGCCGTCATGATCACGCCGGGCGAGATGCCAAGCATGGAGGCGCAGGCCGCCGCTTCGAGTGAATTGATCACGCTGAAGGTGCCGGGAATCTGTGTGCGCACAGTAAAGCGTTTGTCGGCCGATACGACGCGGTATTCGTTACCGTCTACGCCGTGATTGCAGATCTGTGTTGCCGTATAGTCCGCGCTCTTTCCTTTGGCCGAGCAAGTGACGAACGGAATTTGCAATTCGTCGGCCAGGTGCGCGCCATATGCATCGTCGATATTTAAAACCGCGCGATCGCTAAGCGCGAACAGTCTTTTTTTGGTTTCAAAATAGGTGGCCATATCGCCGTGGAAGTCCAAATGCTCGGGCGTGAGATTGGTAAATACCGCCGCATCAAAATGGATGGCATCGGGCTTCCCGAGTGCCAACGCGTGCGAGGTGACCTCCATAAAGACATACTCCACGCCGTCCTTCACCATCTCGGCAAGAATCCGGTAAAGCTCCTCGGGGTCGGGCGTAGTCATATTGGCCAGCGGATTTTCCGAGCGGATGTCCATGCGCCGCCCCGCCGAATAACAACTCACCGTGCCAATCAGTCCGCACCGATAAAGCGCCGCCTCAAAAATGGCGCGAAGCATAAAGGTAACGCTGGTTTTTCCGTTCGTTCCCGTAACCGCGATCACGTGCAGCTTGCTTGCAGGGTCGCCGTACCACGCGTTGTAGATCCGCGCCGCCGCACTTCTTGTGTCCTTGGTTTTCAAAAGAAGGGCGTCGGGCGTTCCCTCGTAGTCCTCACACACGAGAATGGCCGCCGCCCCGCGTTTTGCCGCGTCCTCGGCAAAGGAATGTCCGTCCGCGTGAAGTCCGCGAATACAGATAAAAAGATCGCCCTTTTCCACGCGTCTGGAATCGGTCTTCACGCCGCCGATCTCGGTATTTTCAAATCCCCGTGGGATATCTATCCCCACACAAAGTTCCGAAAGTCTCATAAGCGCCTCCGCAAAATAATTTCTTTTGCGTCCGCTTTTTTAATCGTCCTTTATCATGTAACGAAGCTCGATCGAGACTACGCTTCCGCGCTCGGCAAGGCTTCCCGCGAGAGGCAACTGACTCACCACCACCGCGCCGCCCTTGCCGTCTGCATCCGGTACGCCGCCGATTTGGATGTTGAAGCCTGCCGCGGCAATCGCCGCATTGGCCTCTACGAGTGTTTTTCCCATCACGTCGGGAACGACTCTGTCGCTTCCCTTCGTGTCATCGGTATAAAAAATAATTTTTCCACTTTCTCCACTATACAGGCTTTGCGATTTCGGAGATTGCGAGACCACGTATTTGCCCTCGCCCACCACCGTCACCGCAAGGCCGCGGCTCTCGGCAAAGCTTACGGCGGCGCTCGTCTCGAGGCCCACGTAATTCGGGATCACGGCATCCAAAAGCTTTTCCTCGGCCTCGGTGTAAACGGGCTCTACCCCAAGATACGGGAGTATCGTTTCAAAGGTCTTGGCGATATACGGAGCCGCCACCGTGCTTCCGTAAAGAAGCCCCTTGGTCGGCTCATCCACCATCAGGATCATGGCGTATTTCGGATCGTCCGCCGGCGCGTATCCCACACAGGAGCAGATATACATCTCACTTCCCGTGGTCGTCACGCCCTTTTTCTCGGACGTACCCGTCTTGGCCGCCACCCGATAGCCCGCGACGTACGCATTCTTGGCGCCACCCTCGCCGGCAACACCCGCCGCAAGGATCTCGCTTAAGGTCTTGGCCGTGGAAGCATCCACCACCGTACGTTTTGGCGTTATCGTATTCTCAAGCACCACGTTACCTTCGGCATCCGACGCTTTTTTTACAACGTAGGGCTTCAGGAGCGTGCCACCGTTGGCTACCGCCGCGATAGCCGACAAGTGCTGAATGGCCGTCACGGTAAAATTCTGCCCAAAGGAATAAATGGCAAGGTCAAGCTCGGTCATACGCGAGCTGATCACACCCATGCCTTCACCGGGAAGGTCGATCCCCGTCTTTTCCCGATAGCCAAACTGCTTATAATATTTCGTAAAACGGTCAATACCAAGCGATTGACCGATGCTCATAAACCAAACGTTACAGGAGTGCTGAATGCCCTCCGCAAAGGTAAGTGACCCGTGTCCCTTGCGCTTGTGGCAATGAATGTTCTGCCCAAGCACGTTTTTGGAGCCACCACAGAAAATACTATTATTTAAAAGAGGTATATTTTCTTCAAGCGCCATGGACGATGTGAGAATTTTAAAAGTAGAGCCGGGAATGTAAGTCTCGGTAAGTGCCTTGTTTGACCAAGATTCGAGCAAATATTGCCGCGCAAGCGCACTGTATTCCTCACTGCCCTCCGCAAGTCCGCTTGCCGAAAGCTTTTGCTTATAATAGGGGGAAAGCTCCCACGGGTCGTTCAAATCAAAGGAAGGATAGACGGCAAGCGCCAAAATCTCCCCCGTTGTCACGTCCATCACGATGCCGCACGCGCGGTTGAGCGCACCCGAGTCGATCACCGCGTTCTCAAGCTGCTCCTCAAGCGCCGCCTGTATGTAACTGTCGATGGTCGTCGTAATATGCATACCGTCCTCAGCGGCAACATAGCTTTGGTATTCGTCAGGCATCTCGTTGCCGCGCGAATCGCGTGCGGTCACGTAATAGCCGTCGGTGCCGTCGATGGTATCGTTATACTGATATTCCAAGCCGTAAAGCCCCACGCCGTCGGCGCTGGTAAAGCCGATTACGTGCGAGGCGAGCGAGCCATACGGATAATAGCGCTTGCTCGTGGCCTCCAGAAAAACAAGGTTGACCATGTTTTTCTCCAAAATCCATGTCCTTAACTTCGCGGCGACCTCCTCATCGGCGTCTCGCATCAGCGTTTCGTCAAGTCGCCCCACCTTCTGCGCTTTTTGGTAAACCGTATCGTAATCGAGCCCAAGAAGCTCGGAAAGCGTACTTGCTATCTCGCGTGCAATCGAATCGGTCTTTCTGCCGTCAAGCGTCTTCTGCGCGCGTGAAATGGCAGAGGGGGAAAGAAAAACACGGTAGGTCGTCACGTTCGTTGCCAAAACCTTACCGTTTCTATCATAGATCTCGCCGCGGTTGGCACTTGCGGGCGAGCGCGTGGTCATCTGATCGATGACCTTTTCTTCATATTTTTCAAAATCTGCCGTTTGGATCTTAGCGATCCGCAACAAAAGCAAAACAAACACGAGCAAAAGAAACCCGAAAAGGATTGCCGCTCGCTTCAAAAGTCCACCGTTTACACCGCCTATCATTCCTACACCTCTTGACAAAAAAATGAACGGTGGCGAAACGGAAACCTCGGCAAATGGGCCGTTGCCAAAGGTTTCCGCTGCCGCAGGCTCCAGCAGAACCACGGCTTCGCACTGCACCGTTCTTCAAAAATGAGTTGTTATCCTGTCAATTAAGTGTATTCAAGGAATGCACGTCGTATGCTTAACCCTGAACCAAATTCTCGTTTTCCTCGACCTCGGCTACATCAATCACTTGAGGCTCGGAATCACGACGCGACGCGTACTCTACATTTCCCTCGGGTGAAGCAAAGGCCGAAACGCCTCCGATCACGAACATCAAGGACAAAGCGGCAGCAGCCATACCCGTCATGGCACGCTTTCTCGCCTGACTCATGGAAGCAAGGAATTCAGACATCTTATCAAGGAAGCTTTCCTTCTGTACGCGCGCCATCGGCACACGCTCCTCACGCGCGGTCGATTTTGCCGCCTGGCTATGCGCACGAACTCTCTCCAGCGTCTTGCGATTGACCAAAACGCGCGTCTCCTCCGCATCCGCGGCGGGCTGCTCCTTGTGGAGCGTATAGTAATTCACGGCATCAAAGGTGTCGTGACACTTGGCAAAATACTGCAAATAATCTTCGGTCGTCATAAACTGCTCACCGCTGCGGTATTCACGCGCGGGATCGCCCGCCTGCGTAAACATACGGTAAGCATCGGGAGCCATCGCTCTTGCGTGAGCGTCCTTGCGCTCCTGCTCAATGGCCTCGTTATCGGTATACACAAAGGCACCACGCTCTGCATATCTGCGCTGCATTTCTTTGACAAACATTCTGTAGTTATCGTCAACCACGATGTTCGGACGATTTTCAAGTAACATTTGGTGCCTCCTTTTAACATTTCTAATTTTTTATTTTCTCTGCCACGCGCAACTTCGCGCTGTGCGACCTCGGATTTTCCGCAAGCTCCTCCGCAGACGGAAGGAGCGGTTTATGCGTTATCATCTTCAACCTCGGCTTATTGCCACATACGCATATCGGAAAATCCCGAGGACAAGTACAGCCCTTTGCCGCCGAGGCAAAGGCTTGCTTGACGATCCGATCCTCAAGGGAATGGAAGGTCAAGATGGCGATCCTCCCGCCATCATCCAGCAGATCAACTGCCGAATCGATGGCAGGAGCTATTACATTCAGCTCCTTGTTCACCTCGATGCGAATCGCTTGAAAACTTCTTTTCGCGGGGTGCGACCCACCTTCTCGCGCTCCCGCGGGAATCGCATGAATGATAATGTGAACAAGTTCGCCCGTCGTATCTATTGTTTTTTTAGCACGGCTCTCTACGATGCTGCGGGCAATCCGTCCCGCGAAACGCTCCTCGCCGTACTCATAAAGGATGCGTTTGATTTCTGCTTCGGAATACTCGTTGACCACGTGCCATGCATCAAGCTCACAACGCTTGTCCATGCGCATATCGAGCGGAGCGTCCGCCATATAGGAGAAGCCGCGCTCGGCCGTATCCAACTGATAGGAGGATACGCCAAGGTCAAGAAGAAGTCCGTCTATCTTCTCTACGCCGAGTGTTTTGCACACCGACGAAAGATTCGAAAAATTGTCTCGCACGAGCGTAACCTTGTCGCCGTATACCGAAAGTCGCTCGCCTGCCGCCGCAATCGCG
>JAZTWS010000040.1:0-5516 GCA_045636005.1 Eubacteriales bacterium
GTTCCGTCTCGCACATACTATATGCTTGTACTTTCCTCTTTGTTGTTCAATTTTCAATGACCGTTTACCCCACCCGCTCTCGCGGTGAGCCTGACTATTATATCACTTTCTTTAAGCCTTGTCAATAGGTTTTTGAAAAAATTTTTATCTTTTTTTCATCTTTTTTCGTAACCCTCGACCTCGCTCAAAGCGACTTCGACATTATACTACTTTTATCCCCTCTTGTCAAGGGTTTTTTTGAAAAAAGTTTCGATTTTTTCATCAAAATTCAGCGTCTCTTCAATCATCGCATGAAACAAGAGATTTTAAAGCATACTACTAACAAAATGACGAAAAAAAGGAAGCTCAAAATGACAACCATCCTCATCCGAACGATCATCATATACATTTTTCTTCTAACCATCATGCGCATCATGGGAAAGCGACAGTTAGGCGAGCTTGAGATATCCGAGCTTGTCAGCACGCTTCTGCTTTCCGACATTGCCTCCCTCCCCATCACCGATCAATCCATTCCTCTCGCCTACGCCATTATCCCCATCGTTGCCATCACCACGTTTGAGGTCGTCATGTCGGTACTTTTAACCAAGGTTCCTCTCTTTAGAAACATTCTGTCCACACGCCCCTCCGTTCTGATCTGCCAAGGCGTTGTCGATCGCAAAGAAATGATGAAAAACCGCATCTCAATTGACGAGCTACTCAGTGAGCTGCGACAAAAAAGCATCAGCGACATAAGCGAGGTCGAATACGCCATCATTGAGCAAAACGGCAAAATGACCGTTTTTCCCAAGCGCCTTTACGCGCAACCGACCAGCGAGGAGCTTGGGCTTTCGCCAAAGGAGCATGGTATCTGCCATGTTTTGATCGCGGACGGCAGGATCAACCGTCACGGACTGCTTTGCACGCAAAAAAGCGAAGCGTGGGTCGTTGACACGCTCAAGGAACGCAAAACAACACCAAAAGAGGTCTTTCTCATGACGCTTGACGATTCGGACAAACTGACCGTTATCAAAAAGGAGTGATGCTTTGTGAAAACCTTCGTCGCCGTATCCGCCATTTTTCTCCTTATGCTTGCCGTTATTCGCGGAAATGCTGTTTATATCAATCGAGTCGTTGATGAGCTCACCGTAACGCTCCAATACGCCAACTCCGAGAACGAAATTGAGAGCAACACCAAGCTGCAGGCGCTCCGCATTCAATGGGAAAAGGAAAAAAGCTATATTCAAGCATCGGTGGCTCACAAAAAAATCGATACCGTGAGCGATTTGATCACTTCCCTTCTTATATATAAAAGATACGGGAACCAAGAGGAATATGAAAAAACGGCGGAGCTTCTCCGCTGCGCCTTTGAAGAGCTGAGGCTTCTGGAGAATTTTTCCGCCGTTAATATTTTTTAAACGATATAAGACAAAAGCTCGGAAATCTTTTCAATCACAGGACATCCGAGCGTCAATAAATGCTCTTTGGACTGATGGCCACCCGAGAATAAAACGCAGTCATTGCCCGTAGCTTTCGCAACCGCATAGTCGTGATCGGTATCCCCCACAAATAACGGTCGCGCCGCGGGATTCTGCTCACACCAAAGCAATGCCAATTTTTCTTTGCTAACGGCATGGATGTTATCCAACCCAAAAACGCCATCGAAGCACTTCTCAATGCCGAGCAGATCCAGTTGTCCCTTTAGCATACCAATCTCGGTTGCCGAGAGAAGGATCTGACACAGACCGAGAGAGCGCACCGCCTCTACCGTCTGCAAAACGCCTTCGTTAAGTCCCGCTCTGTCCGCACGCGAAAGGTATTCGTTTACCCATATCGGCGCCAATTCCTCAAAAGAGGTCTTTTCAAAATCAACGCCGAGGCGTGCATAATATTCGCGAATCGGAAAGCCGAAAACCGAACGATAATAAGAAATTGACGGAATCAGCGGCAGTCCGCACCTTGCGAGCAAGGCATTTGCCGACTCCACGCCAATCTCCACGTCGTTAAGAACCGTTCCGTTGAAATCCCAAATCAAATGTGTATACTTCAAAAGATTTGCCTCCTAAAAATCGGGCTGTTGCCAAAGAACGCAACAGCCCGACACGCTTTTATTATTGCTGGTCCATATAACCCATGGCCTTCGCCCACTTAACATAGAGTGCGTAGACCGAGAAATCCGTATCACCCGTCATCGTGCTATACATAGCCTTCTGACGAATTGCTTCCTTGTAGATACCACCCTGAATCTCGGCGTTGCAATCCGCGATAGCCAATCTCAACTCCTCAATCGATTTGGCAGCCTCGATTTTAGCCAAAAACTCCTCGGAGGCTTTGAGAACCGTCTTGATGTTTGCACGGTCCGGGAAATCCTCGGGTACAATGGCAAAGCCCATTGCGGGGTTGGAAACCACCTCAAGATCCTGCTTCTTGGCATTTTCAAGCGTCTGGTGGGTCATTCCCTTGTCAGCGTCCGGATAAGCCACGAAAATATTACCCGTCTTATAAATGTCCATCTGATAAAGATTTCCTTCAACTCTCTTAGCACAACCGTCCTCGGTCAACTCATAGTTGACATCCTTAATGCCGTACTGGAACAGGTTGCGGAAATCGGAATTCGTGTTAAGATACGTAAGGATCTCCATCGCACGCGTAAGATTGCTCGTATAGTTTCCTACAGCAAACATACTGCCGAACAAATCGTTTTCGGTTGCAACGGGATACTCAAGAATGATGTTGTAGTACTCATCCTCATACTTTGCGATTTCCTCGCCCGAGCCCTTGATCACGCCCACGGCAAAGGGCTTCTCCGAGTTCTCCTCGCCACGATATCCCTCAAACTCGATCGTCTTGAGGGCAACCAACTGCTCGATATAAACCGCATCGTCCATGAGGTTACCGAAGGAGAAGATCATGGGGTCGGAGGTCAGCGAAGTATAGTTCGACTTGTACATCGCGCCAAGCACAGAGAACTTCGTGGGATCAATGAAAAACTCACGGGAAATTCTTCCGTTCTCTTCCGTCTCGGTATAATCCACCGACCAATAGTGTACGTTGGTCACACCGTCGTAACTGTTGTACCAAACAGGATCGTAATCCTTCTCGTATTTCGCAACCGTCTCGATAAGGTCGAGTGCCGTTGCCAAAGAGGTAATCTGCGTAGGATCGGAGTACTTATCGCACATCTCCTTGTTTACAAGCAAAGAGGTATACTGACCGATAACAGTGTTGTTGGGAACGGCGTAGTAGCTCTTCTTAACCTTTACCGCCTCCAAGAATGCGGGATAAACATAAGAGGTCAGTTTCTTTGCCGAACTGTTAAGCTGGTCATTCAACTTGGAAAGCCAACCGGCATCAATATACTCCATATACTTGTCGTAACTGCCGACGAACAGAATGTCCACTTGATCGACATCCACCTCGGGATATGCATCCTCATCCAACTCATCCTCGTTGGGCTTCTCTACCAAAGCGGCAGGAACGGCTATGTAAGGCAAAAGCTCGGGATATTTTTCACCAAACAAATGATAAAGTTCAACCTCGCCGGTAACGCCAAGCTTCTTCTGCTCTCTCACAAGCGCCTTATACGCTTTGGTTGCCGTAGCCGATGCGTCCATCTTAGCCTCGGTATTCAGCATCTTGGCCTCAACAGCCTCGTAATACTGATCTTCCGTATAATAGAAGATCTCAAGTGCGGTGTTATACTTTGCCTTCGTCACCTTGTTGTGCTGCTCGGCAACGGCCTCATACTGTGCACGGGCCTCTTCCACGCGCGCCTTTTCTTCTGCGCTCAAAGCAGCAAATTCTGCATCGGTATAATAAACCTGAGCGTCCGAAATGACCAACATAGTCAAGGTCACTTTGGAATTCTCGGTCTCCCCACCCTCGCTCTTGTCGCACGACGTCAAAAGAACGCTAAACAACGCAAGAACACACAATGCGAAAGCAATCAGTTTTTTGTTCATGAATCCATTCTCCATTTCTACGGTGATGGAGGATCCTCCATCGGAAAAACTCCACGGATCTCCCCACTATTTAAATAATCAAATACAAAGATATTTTACTCCAAATCTTGCCTTATGTCAAGTGAATTTTTTGTGACATAAAGCCCGCTGTTCCTTTTTCAAAACAGAATTCGGCCTTCTCCGCCTCCAAAAGCATACATCTTGACCAACGGCAAAACTTGATTTTTGTTGTATCTCACAAAAAAATCGGCACTTTGTCGAAATCCGCCCTTTCGTTTTGGGGCGATTTTACAAAAAATCAATCCAAGAAGCCCTTCAAATGTCTTGCGCGGCTCGGATGGCGCAGCTTACGAAGTGCCTTGGCCTCGATCTGACGGATACGCTCACGCGTAATGTCAAATTCCTTGCCAACTTCTTCCAGGGTGCGCGTTCTGCCGTCGTAAAGACCAAAGCGCAGTTTGATGACGTGCGCTTCACGGGGGGTCAGCGTGTTGAGCTCACGCTCGATCACCTCACGGAGAATGGTTGCCGATGCAACCTCCGAAGGATCGGGTGCGTCCTCGTCGGGAATAAAGTCGCCAAGATGGCTATCCTCCTCCTCGCCGATCGGCGTCTCCAGCGAAACAGGATCCTGCGCGGTCTTCATGATCTCACGCACCTTTTCCGGGGTCATTCCCATCTTCTCACCGATCTCGTCGGCCGTAGCCTCTCGGCCAAGCTCTTGGAGCATCTGGCGGGAATAACGCGATACCTTGTGGATGGTCTCCACCATATGAACGGGAATACGAATGGTGCGTGCCTGATCGGCAATTGCACGCGTGATGGCCTGACGGATCCACCACGTTGCGTAGGTGGAGAACTTAAAGCCTTTCGCAGAGTCGAATTTATCAACTGCCTTCATCAGTCCCAAATTTCCCTCTTGGATGAGATCAAGGAAAAACATACCCTTGCCGACATATCGCTTGGCAATGCTTACCACAAGTCGCAGGTTCGCCTCCACAAGCTCGTTCTTTGCGCCTTCACGCTCGGCCTCATCCTTGGGATTCGCCATGATCTCGGCAAGCTCCTTCTCGCGCTCGGGACTCAGCAGCGGCACCTTACCGATCTCCTTAAGATACATACGAACCGGGTCGTCAATGGCAAGACCCTCTTGCTCCAGTATCTTTTCCATGCTTTCGCCCTTGCCAAAGCGCTCGACCTCACTCTCAATCTCGTCGATGTCACTCGTATCGACATCGCCGGGAAGCGGAATGCCGTTGTCCTCAAGCGTTTCATACAGCTTATTGAGGCTGTCCATATCATAGTCCATTTCCTCAATGGCAAGATCGATGTCGTTGCTGGAAAGCGCACCTTTCTTTCCCTTCTGTATGAGTTCTTCAACGTCGATCTTCTTTTCACCGATATTGTTGTCCATCTTTTTCTCCTTATGCTTTTAATCCTTTTGTTTGGATTGATTTCGTTTTTTCTGTATTAGGTCGCTGATGTTTCCCGCACTCTCCGCCACCTTTTCCGACGCACGCTTGAGTGCCTCTACGCTTCGCGCAAGCACCTCCGGGCCGTTTTCGGTCAGTTGAGAAC
>JAZTWS010000041.1:0-7555 GCA_045636005.1 Eubacteriales bacterium
CCGAAGCGTAGCGACGCATTGAACTATTATACCGATTGCTTTGAGATTTCGGAGATCGAGCAATTTTGCCGTGCTAAGATCAAAAGCGGCATGACCGATTTTGGATTTTTACATATTATGATTGCCGCCTACGTGCGCGCAATCGCGATGCGCCCCGCGCTGAACCGCTTCGTTAGCGGACAGAAGATCTATAGCAGGGGCGAGGACATCAGCGTTGTTATGACGATCAAGAGAAGCATGAAGCTCTCGTCGCCCGACACCTGTATTAAGGTTCACTTTACCCCCTACGACACGGTTGACGATGTGTATCGAAAATTTGACGCGGTCGTAAAGGCAAACAAAAACGAAGACGAGATCAACTCCTTTGATAAGCTCAACCGCTTGCTTTTGCTGATTCCGGGGCTTCTTTGTCGATGGACTGTAAAATTTTTGAATTTTTTGGATTATTTTGGCCTTCTGCCCAAAAAGATTTTGGAGCTTAGTCCTTTCCATGGCTCCATGATCATTACGAGCATGGGATCACTCGGCATCAAGCCTATTTATCACCATATCTATGACTTCGGAAACCTGCCGCTCTTTATTTCCTATGGCGCCAAGCGAAGCGCGATCTCGCTTGACAAGGAAGGAAATGTGAAAAAGAAAAAGTACATCGATATCAAGGTCGTTATGGACGAGAGAATTTGCGATGGCTATTATTACGCGTCGGTTCTCAAGTGCATCAAACGTCTGGTGGAAAATCCCACGCTTCTGGAAACGCCCCCTGAGGAAGTATTGGAGGACGTGGACTAAACAGGCAAAAACAGACCGCTTTTTTGGCGGTCTGTTTTTTCTTTGAAAAAAGTTGAGAAAAGTGAAAAATGGTGTTGAAAAAAGATTGTAAATGTGGTATAATTTTAACAGTTTGATTTTTGACGGCTCCAGAGGCGTGAAAGAGAAGGTGACGAACAATGTGTAAGATCGGATTTGATAACGAAAAATATCTTGCATTGCAATCGAAATATATCCGCGAACGGATAGCGCAGTTTGGCGGCAAGCTTTATTTGGAGTTTGGCGGCAAGCTTTTTGACGACTTCCATGCGTCGCGTGTGCTTCCCGGCTTTCGCCCCGACAGTAAGCTTCAGATGCTTCTTCAGCTCAAGGATACGGCAGAGGTCGTAATCACTATCAACGCCTCCGACATTGAGAAAAATAAGGTCAGAGGTGATCTCGGTATTACCTACGAGCAGGATGTTCTTCGCTTGATCGACGCCTTTCGCTCGGCAGGTCTTTATGTGGGAAGCGTAGTTCTCACACGATTTGCCGGCCAGAGCGCCGCTTGCCTTTTTGAGCAAAAGCTTGAGAAGCTTGGCGTAAAGGTGTACCGTCACTATACTATCGCAGGTTATCCGTATGACATTGAGCATATCGTGAGTGACGACGGATACGGTAAGAACGATTTTATTGAAACCGAAAAACAGCTTGTGATTGTTACCGCGCCAGGTCCGGGTAGCGGCAAGATGGCCGTTTGTCTTTCCCAGCTTTACCACGAGAATCTTCGTGGTATCAAGGCAGGCTATGCAAAGTTTGAGACTTTTCCTGTTTGGAATCTTCCGCTGAAGCACCCCGTCAACGTGGCTTACGAGGCGGCTACGGCCGATCTAAATGACGTCAATATGATCGATCCCTTCCATCTCGAAGCCTATAATGAGATTGCGGTCAACTATAATCGAGACGTAGATATTTTCCCCGTGGTTGATGCCATGTTTAAGAAGATCTACGGCAAATCTCCTTATAAATCTCCCACGGATATGGGGGTAAATATGGCGGGAAATTGTATTATAGATGACGAGATCGTAAAAGAAGCCTCAAGACAGGAGATCATTCGCCGTTATTATGCCGCACTTTGCGAGCAGCGTGAAACGATGGAAAATTCCGACGCGCTTCAGAAATTGGATCTTCTTATGAACCAGTCGGGTCTGTCCTCTGAGGATCGTCCCGTAGTGGAGAAGGCTAACCAGAAGGCTGAGCTTACGGGTGCGCCTGCGGCGGCCATTGAGCTTCCCGACGGTACGATCGTTACGGGAAAGACCTCGTCCTTGCTTGGCGCGTCGGCGGCTGTTCTTCTCAACGCCCTCAAAAAGCTTGGCGGTATCGACGACGATATCGAGTTGATCTCGCCCTCGGTCATCGTACCGGTTCAGCATCTTAAGGTGGACTATCTTGGCAATCACAATCCCCGTTTGCATACTGACGAGGTGTTGATCGCTCTTGCCGTAAGCGCCGTGATGTCTCCTATGGCGAAAACGGCGATGGAACAGCTGAATAAGCTTGCCGGGTGTGAAGCGCATTCCTCGGTCATTTTGGCGCAGACCGATGCCAAGACCTTCAAGAAGCTTGGTGTCAACATCACCTGCGAGCCGAGATATCAGGTAAAAAAGCTGTATCATTCCGTTTGATCCGTTGTTTTTCCTTGCTTTTTTAAAAAAAGCGGTTGACAAAAACGACAAAATATGATAATATGTATGTAATTTCAAAAAGCAAAGGCTGTGACCGGAAAAGAGTACGGACATAACGAGCGTAACAGAGAGCCGTCGGGGGTGCGAGACGGTACGTAGCGTGTCCCGAATACATTCCGAGAGCCGCACACCGAACGAGATTCAAGTAGGCTGTGACGGGCGCGCCCGTTAACGCGTAGGGGTATATTTCAGTACCCGTCGAGGCAGTTGTCGCGAGACGGCTGTAAATTGAGGTGGTAACACGGATTTTATTCGTCCTCTGTATTTTATCAAAAATGCAGAGGACTTTTTGTTTTCTGCAAAAGGAAATTTATAATTTAGGTATCATTTATATTTAATACGCATAAGGAGAACCATCATGCCGATCACGGACATATTAACAAAAAATGCGACTGAGTTTCCGAATGACGTTGCTCTTGTGGAGATCATTCCGAGTGAGGACGGTGTCAAAAACCGCGTTACATGGAAGGATTATTCGCTCATTGAGCGAGGAACCGATGACTCGCTTCGAAGCGAAATGACCTGGAAGGAATTTGACCAAAAGGCCAATCGCTTTGCCAATCTTCTTTTGACGCGCGGCGTCAAAAAAGGAGATAAAATCGCTATTCTTTTGATGAACTGCTTGGAGTGGCTTCCCATTTATTTCGGTATTCTTCGAACGGGCGCACTGGCCGTTCCGCTCAATTATCGCTACACGGCAGAGGAGATCAAATACTGCGTAACGCTTGCCGATGTTTCGATGCTGGTGTTTGGCCCTGAGTTTATCGGACGTGTGGAGGAGATTTGTGGCAGAATGCCCATGGTTAAGAGTCTTTTCTATGTCGGAGACGATTGCCCCACCTTCGCGGAGAGCTACGATAAGCTGGTCACGTACTGTACCGCCAAGCCGCACGAGATCGCGCTGACCGACGAGGACGAGGCGGCGATCTATTTCTCGTCCGGTACGACGGGATTTCCCAAAGCGATCATTCATGCGCATAAGAGCTTGATGCAGGCGGCCGTAACCGAGCAAAATCATCATTCGCAGACCAAGGAAGACGTGTTCCTTTGCATTCCTCCTTTCTATCATACGGGTGCCAAGATGCACTGGTTTGGAAGCTTTTTGGTTGGCGGCAAGGCCGTTATACTCAAGGGTGTTAAGCCCGAGTGGATCCTTAAGACCGCTTCGGATGAGAAGTGTAGTATCGTATGGCTTCTCGTGCCGTGGGCGCAAGATATTTTGGATGCAATTGATAATGAAAGTGTTGATATCGAAAAGTACGATCTTAGCGCATGGCGTTTGATGCACATTGGTGCGCAACCCGTACCGCCCAGCCTTATCAAGCGTTGGAAGGAGCGTTTCCCGAACCATCAGTACGATACGAATTATGGCCTCAGTGAATCAATCGGCCCCGGATGCGTACATCTCGGCGTTGAGAATATTCACAAGGTTGGTGCGATCGGTAAGGCAGGTTATGGCTGGCAAACTAAGATCGTGGACGAAAACGGACAGGAAGTCCCTCGTGGAGAGGTTGGCGAGCTTGCTGTAAAGGGTAACGGCGTTATGCTTTGCTATTACAAGGATGAAAAGGCAACGGCCGAATCCTTGCGCGACGGATGGCTTTTCACGGGAGATATGGCAACGGAGGACGAGGACGGATTTATTTATCTTGTTGACCGTAAGAAAGACGTTATCATTTCGGGCGGTGAAAATCTGTATCCCGTTCAGATCGAGAACTTCCTCCGCCGTCATTCCGCCATTAAGGACTGTGCCGTGATCGGTGTCCCCGATGCCCGTCTCGGTGAAGCGGCGGCAGCTATCGTGGAATTGAAGGAGGGCGAAAAGCTTACCGAGGAGGAGTTGAATGACTTCTGTCTCGATCTTCCGCGATACAAGAGACCTCGTAAAATTATTTTTGCAGACGTTCCCCGAAATCCCACAGGAAAAATTGAAAAGCCCAAGCTGCGCGAAATCTATTGCGGCGGTAGCCTTGTGGCAAAGCAGAACGAGATCTGAGAAAGGAATATATCATGAAAAAATTGATGCTTGGAAATGCTGCGGTTGCGCAGGGTGCTTATGAGGCAGGCGTTCGTGTGGTTGCCTCTTATCCCGGCACGCCCAGCACCGAAATTACCGAAAATATCGTAAAATACGATGAGATCTACGCCGAGTGGGCCCCTAATGAAAAGGTGGCCGCCGAGGTGGCGATCGGTGCCTCCATTGGTGGCGCGAGAAGTATGTCCTGTATGAAGCACGTAGGTCTTAACGTAATGGCTGACCCTGTGTTTACGGTAAGCTATACGGGTGTGAACGGCGGTCTCGTTTTCTGCGTGGCAGACGACCCCGGTATGCACTCCTCGCAGAATGAGCAGGACTCCCGTCACTATGCCAAGGCGGCCAAAATTCCGATGCTTGAGCCCTCGGATTCTGCGGAGTGCTTGAGCTTTACGAAGATGGCGTATGAGATTTCGGAAAAGTTTGATACACCCGTATTCGTTCGTCTTTCCACGCGTGTTTCGCATTCGCAGAGCCTTGTGGAGATCGGGGAGAGAAAAGGCGACGAGTTGAAGCCTTACGAAAAGAATATCGGAAAGTACGTTATGATGCCTGCCAACGCGATCAAGCGTCACGTGGACGTAGAAAACCGTATGTGCGATCTTGCCGCACATGCCGAGACGACGGAGCTTAATGTTATCGAGGACAACGGTGCGGAGATTGGCGTGATCACGTCGGGTATTTCCTATATGTACGCAAAGGAAGCTCTTGGTGACAAGGTCAATTATTTGAAGCTCGGCATGGCGTATCCGATGCCTACCGATAAGATCAAGAAATTTGCCGAGACTTGTAAGAAGGTCTATGTTGTCGAGGAGACCGATCCCTTTATCGAGGAGCATTGCCGTGTGATCGGCATTTCCGTGATCGGCAAGGAGGTATTTACGCTCCTTGGTGAATATACGCCTGCCATGATTGCCAAAGCCATTTTGGGCGAGGGACAGAAGGAGTTTTCGACGGCCGATGAGGCCATTCCCGTTCGTCCTCCCGTGATGTGTGCAGGTTGCCCGCACAGAGCTACCTTCTACGTTTTGAAGAAGCTTGGCCTCGTGGTAAGCGGCGATATCGGTTGCTATACGCTTGGTGCGGTGGCTCCGCTTGCCAGCGTGGATACCACGATCTGTATGGGCGCTTCGGTCAGTGCGGCACTTGGCATGGCCAAGGCGCGCGGTGCCGAGTTCAACAAGAAGCTGGTTTCGGTGATCGGTGACTCCACCTTTATGCACTCGGGTATTACGGGTCTTATCGACATCGTTTATAACAAGGGCAATAATACCGTTATCATTTTGGACAACTCAATTACGGGTATGACGGGACATCAGGATAACCCCACCACGGGTCTTACCATTCGCAAGGAACCCACCAAGCAGGTCGATCTGCTTGCGCTCTGCCATGCAGTCGGTATTGAGCATGTTGTGATCGCCGACCCGTTTGACGTCAAGAATTTTGAAAAGGTGGTCAAGGAAGAGACCGAGCGTGAGGCTCCTTCGGTAATTATCGCACAGCGTCCTTGTGCGTTGCTTAAGTCTGTGAAATATACGGGACACTGCGAAGTGACCGATAAGTGCCGTAACTGCAAGCTTTGCATGAAGCTTGGTTGTCCTGCTATCACAAGTACAGAAACCGGTATACATATCGACGTCAATCAGTGTAACGGATGTGGTCTTTGCGTAAACGTCTGCCCGTTTGGTGCGATTGAAAAGAAGGATTAAGGAGGAAACGAAGATGACAAAGAATATTATGATCGTCGGCGTTGGCGGACAGGGAACTCTTCTTGCCAGCCGAATCCTCGGTAACACTGTGATCACAGAAGGCTACGACGTTAAGGTTTCCGAGGTGCATGGCATGAGCCAGCGCGGCGGAAGCGTTGTGACCTATGTAAAATACGGAGACAAGGTCTTTTCTCCCATCATCGATAAGGGCGAGGCCGATATCATTCTTGCTTTTGAGATGCTGGAAGCTTATCGCGCAATGCCTTATCTGAAAAAGGGCGGAAAAATGATCGTGAATACGCAAGAGATCGCTCCGATGCCCGTGATTACGGGTGCCGCGAAATACCCTGAAAATATTGCAGAGAAGCTTGAGGCGCATCTTGACGTTACCTGTGTTGACGCGCTCTCGCTTGCGCTGAAGGCCGGAAATAGCAAGGCCGTTAACGTAGTTCTTATCGGTCTTATGGCAAAAAATACCGATATTCCTTACGAAAAATGGGTGCAGACCATTCGCAACACGGTGCCCGAGAAGTTCCTTGACGTAAATCTTGCCGCCTTTGATCTCGGATATTACCACGAATAAAATACAGGGAGGAGAGATCAAATGGCATTTTATCAAAAGGAAATCGAGTGTATGCCGCGTGAGGAGCTTCGCAAATTGCAAAGTGAGCGCCTCGTTTGGCAGGTAAACCGCATGTATGAAAACGTGGAGCTTTTCCGCAAGCGTATGGACGAAAAAGGCCTTAAGCCCTCGGATATTAAGGGAGTAGAAGACCTCCCGAAGCTTCCTTTTTCCTATAAGCAGGATCTTCGTGATTATTACCCTTACGGACTTTTTGCCGTTCCGATGAAGGATATTGTGCGTGTTCACGCGTCGTCGGGTACCACGGGTAAAAAGATCGTAGTTGGCTATACCCGTAAGCATCTTGAGGATTGGTCAAACGGTGGAGCAAGAATGATGGTTGCCATCGGTGAGGGAAAGAACTCCTTTGCTCAAGTTTCTTATGGCTACGGTCTGTTTACGGGAGGCCTGGGTGCTCACGGTGGCGCGGAAAAAGTCGGTGCGACCGTCATCCCCACCTCTGCAGGAAATACGCAGATGCAGATCCAGACCATGATTGATTTTGGGTCTACCGTTCTGTTCTGTACACCTTCGTACGCCCTCTATCTCGGTGAGACGGTTGAAGAGATGGGAGTCAAGGATCAGTTGTCGCTTCGCGCGGGTATTTTCGGCGCAGAGCCTTGGACCGAGGATATGCGCCACGCCATTGAGGAAAAGCTTGGCATTAAGGCATATGATATTTATGGGCTCTCTG
>JAZTWS010000042.1:0-1890 GCA_045636005.1 Eubacteriales bacterium
ATAAATAATAATGACCGCAATTCCATCTTTGAAAGAATTGCGGTCGTCTGGCGGAGGGAAAGGGATTCGAACCCTTGTGGGCGTGAGCCCAAACGGTTTTCAAGACCGCCTCGTTATGACCACTTCGATATCCCTCCGTAAATATGATGCAACAGCGTGCATCATATTTACGGAGCTTTGGAGATGAGGCTCGATGAGTTTACTCATCGAATCCACTTCGCATACCCCACTCGGAGATCGACAAGCTTGCTTGTCAGGCGCAGAGTGTGGGTATCTTCGCCGCAGGCGAACTATCCCGTTGATGCATACTGTACATTTTCATCGGATATTCAATTTTTTTAGAAATATTTTTAGAAATGCTGTTTTTGATTGCTTTCGGAGTGCCCGAAAAGTCAGTGTTTACAAGGCTTTTTCGAGTTTTTGCGACCGATATGCTCGCAAATTTTCAAGACCGCCTCGTTATGACCGCTTCGCTTCATTTGCCGCAAGGTGAAATGCCCCGCCTCAACCCATCGCGGCTGTGCGATATGCCCTTTGTCGGCGTCCCTCAAGCCTATTTATTTTACCACATCCTTTGGAAATTGTCAAGTCCTTTTGCTCAATTCGATGGTGGCTTTCTCAAAATTCTGAAGTATTTGGACAATACCGCTTGCTTCAAAACATTTGGCGGGGAGAAGACGGTTTGCTTCTCCCCGCATTTTGTCCTTTATGGATCAGAACAGACCCGTAATCTTGCCGTTTTCGTCCACGTCGATCCGCTCGGCGGCAGGCACCTTGGGAAGACCCGGCATGGTCATAATGTCGCCCGTGAGCGCCACGACAAAGCCCGCGCCTGCGCTGACCTTCACATTGCGCACGGTAACCGTAAATCCACTCGGTGCGCCCAATTTGGTCGCGTCGTCCGAGAAGCTGTACTGCGTCTTTGCCATACAAACAGGGCATTTATCAAAGCCCAGCGCCGTAAGCTGCGCGATCTGCTTCTTTGCCGCAGGCAGGAAGGACACGCCGTCGCCTCCATAAATCTTTTTGACGATTGCTTCGATCTTCTCCTCGATCGTTCCGTCAAGCTCGTAGGAATAGGTAAAGTCGCCCTTCTCCTCCTCGCACAGACGAACCACCTCACGAGCCAGCTCCTCGCCACCCTTACCGCCTTCCGCCCAGACGTTGGACAGAACCACGTTCACGCCAAGCGCACGGCATTGACGAATGATCTCGTCGATCTCAGCGTCGGTATCGGTTGGAAAACGATTAACCGCCACCACTGCGGGCAGTTTATAGACGTTGCGAATATTGGAAACATGACGAAGCAGGTTGGGAAGTCCCTTTCCGAGCGCCTCGAGGTTTTCGGTATTCAGCTCGGTCTTGGCAACGCCGCCGTGCATCTTGAGTGCGCGAACGGTTGCGACCACGACCACCGCAGAGGGCGTCAGTCCTGCCATGCGGCACTTGATGTCGAGGAACTTCTCAGCTCCGAGATCGGCGCCAAAGCCTGCCTCGGTAACGGCATAATCGCCAAGCTTCATTGCCATGCGAGTCGCGATCACCGAGTTGCATCCGTGCGCAATATTGGCAAACGGACCTCCGTGTACGAACGCGGGAGTTCCCTCCAGCGTCTGCACAAGGTTGGGCTTGAGCGCGTCCTTCAGAAGTGCCGCCATAGCACCTACTGCGCCAAGCTGTCCTGCCGTCACGGGCTTTTCGTCGTAGGTATCCGCCACGACAATACGCGACAGACGCTCCTTAAGGTCTGTGATCGAGCTTGCAAGACAGAACCCCGCCATGATCTCGGATGCCACGGTGATGTCGTAGCCGTCCTCACGCGGCACGCCGTTGACACGCCCGCCAAGACCATCGGTCACGAAACGAAGCTGACGGTCATTCATATCCACA
>JAZTWS010000043.1:0-7314 GCA_045636005.1 Eubacteriales bacterium
GCCACGGATCTCCTGCTCGGTTGCCGTAAGCGTTCCTTGCAGATAGGGGGGCTTCCCGCCGCCCTTTACGGAAAACACGGCGCGGAAGCGCCCCGCCGTTTGCTCGAAGGTGCCGCCAAGATCGGCAAGCACGAAGCGGTATCCCTCCCCATCGTCGCCCGAAAACGCGGCGCAAAGACCTCCCGTTTTCTCGACGATACCCGTAACGAGCTGGCGAAGCTCGTTGACGTCAAAGTCGGTCATAAACCGATAGATGCGCTTATTTTCCGCATCCGCACGCTCGACCGTTTCCGCGATCTGCTCGCGCTTTCGTTGCACGAGCTTATATTTTGCCGCGCCGAGATCCTCCACAAGCTTTCTCACGCCCTCCTCGATGCGTTCGGGAGGCAACGAAAGAAGCTGGGAGAGTGCGTTTTCGCGATCCTGCCAAATATTTGCCTGTGCCAGCGCGTCAAGTCCGCACTTCATATGAATACGCGTGCCGCCCTTGTAGCGCATGGCTCCGAGCAGCTTGATGCCGCCGACCTCGCCCGTTGCCTTGACGTGCGGCACACAGCACGCGCAAAGATCGAGTCCCTCGATCTCCACGAGGCGCACCCGCCCCTCGATCTCGCCCTTGGCGCGATAGGAAAGCGAGGAGATCTCCTCTGCCGAAGGATAAAACGCGCGTACCGCGCGGTTTTCGGCCACGGCAAGATTGGCAAGATATTCGATGCGACGGAGCATGGACGTGTCCACGCTTCCGTCCAGATCCAGCGTCACGTCCTCGTGTCCCAGATGAAAGCCGACGTTGTTCATGCCGTACTCACGGAAGAAAAGCCCCGTCACAATATGCTCACCCGTATGATTTTGCAGATGGCGAAGCCGCCGCGCGCGGTCGATCTTACCCAAAACCGTCTCGCCCACAGCAAGTGCGCCGTCCACCACATGATAAATTTCATCGCCACGCTCTCTCACGTCGCGCACGACGCGGCCGCCAAGCGTTCCAATGTCCGAGAGCTGACCGCCTGCCTCGGGCGCAAAGGCCGTGGCATCAAGAAGCACCAAAAAGTCCTCTCCGCTTTTCTCGCAGGAAAGAACGCGTGCTTCGAACTCCAACAGATGACTGTCGATATCAAAAAGACGTTCGGTCATATGCCGCCTCCCAATCAAATATATCAAATTGTACTCCATTTTTGGCGTAAAGTCAAGTACTATTTATAATTACGAAAGGATTTTCTCAAAATCATGACCAAGGACATCGTTTTTTCTCCCAAAAATCTAAGCGCACTCCTCATTGACCGCAAGCCCTGCGCCACGGCCAACCTCTCGAACGGGGCAACAACCATAAACGGCACGCTCGCACTCTACGCCACGCCGCTCGGCGTTCTCGTCAAGGCCACCTTCGGCGGTCTGCCACGGGATGAAGCCAAGCATAGCTACCGCGTCCTTTTCTTCGGCAAACACCGCCGCACCTCGCTCCCCTGCGCGCCCGACGGCACCTGCCAATGCCTCACGGCCTCCTTCACGGTGGAGGATGTCTTAGGCAGTAAGGTGGCACTTCTCGGCGACGATGCCGAACGCCCTTTGGCGCAAGGCCTGCTTTGCGCGATCCCCGTTTGATTTTCTGCGAAGAAGCGGTAACCGACCGCTTCTTTTTTTGCCCAAATTTTTGTCTATGTTTTTGTGAAATTTGTCTTGACATCTTTTCTTTTTCATGCAATAATAATAAAAAATAGATATAATTATAAAATTCAAGTTAAATTTCAAGTTAGATCAAGCAGAAGAAAGGAAAAAACGTATGAGTAAATTGCAAAAATCCGCCATTGATTCCCATCGTCCGCTCCCCTTTTACATCATCGACACACAAGATCTTGAACAACTCACCTACGAAAAATTCTTCGCCGACCTTTCCGATATGAAGGAAAAGGGCTACGGCGGCATCGTGCTCTTCAACGGCTTGCTCGGCGGCTTCAAGAAGGACGGCTCCTATTTCAGCGAGGGCTGGTTCTTTATGGTCGACAACTGTCTCCGCGCCGCGCATGATCTTGAGCTCAGGGTCTGGATCATGGACGACGTTGATGCCCCTCCCGGCAACATCGGCGGCAGAATGCAGAAGCTCGCGCCGCACCTGAAGCAAAAGCGCATCGTGCTGAAGGAAAACGACGAAATTGAAGTGCAGGAGGTCGATTGGGGCTTCCCCGCTTACGAGCCGTTTGAATGCGCCGCCATCTTCCGCCGCGTCGTTTACGAGGAATATAAGGCTCGCTACGGCCACTACTTTGGCAACACCATCAAGGGCATCTTCTCGGATGCCGATTCGCGCCGTGTCAACTCCAACGTGCTTTTCGGCAAAAAGGAAATGATCGATTACTTCCCTTGGGTCGACGACTTCAAGGAGACCTTCGAGGCAAAATACGGCTACGACATCACGCCCCATCTGCCCTCCATTCTCCGCCGCGAAACGTCCGAGCAATCGCGCGACTATTGGGAGCATTGCGGCGAGCGCTACTACGGCTGGATGGGCTCGGCCTACGAATTCTGTAAGGAAAACGGACTTGAGTATACCTACCACACCAGCGACTCGGCGCCCTTCCGCCTTGAGACCTCCTATTTCAACTCGGCCTTTGCCGAGGGCAAGGCCATCGACGCCGCGCGCTACTGCGATTGGCCGGGCACCGACCACGAGCGACTTCAGCTCAACGGCGCCATCTTCTTGCGCCCCGATCTGTATAAGGATTATTACGTCATCTGGGGCGGCGATGATAAAAACCGCCGTGTAGAAAACTACTACGACGTTTTCGCCGACCTCAGAGCCAAGCAAGCACAGTCGAGCGGCTACCTTTACGGCAAGAAGGGCGTTATGTGCGAAATGTTCGCCATGACCGGCTTTAGCGCGTCCTATAAGGAATTCCACAACATTGCCGCATGGCAGATGATGCAGGGCGTCACCTTTATCGTTCTGAATTACTATCGCTACCGTATGCAAAACCAACAGAAGTATCTCGCCTCGCCCACCTTTGGCCGAACCAGCTACACCGACTTCGACATGAAGGCCTTCAACGACCTTCTCGCCGAGGAGTCCGCGCTTTGCGAGACGGGCAACCTCCGCGTTGACGTCGCACTGCTTGACCCCACCGACTATGTGTGGCGCGGCGACGGTGACAGCGTCATCGAGTGCGAGCTTGCCAAGAAAATGAACCACCTGCCAGGCGGCTACATCATTTCGGACATCAAGAACCTTTCGCTTCGCGCCAAAGACCTCAAGGCCGTCGTCAATCCCGCCCTGCCCCTCTCGGACGAGGAACGGAAGATCATTGCCGACCTTGGACTGAAGCTCTACGAGGCAAACGAGGTCGACCAAATCGAAAAGGACTTCCCCACAGGCATCACATGGCAGGGCGAGGGTGAGCTGATGTTCATGCGCCGTGACCTTGGGAACGGCGAGGAAATGCTGATCGTCGCCAACATTGAGACCGACGATACGCTCCGCGGCCGCTTGACCTTCGCGGGCAAGACCTACGACATCGAGCTTTGCTCGGGCGAGATGGCCTTCTTCGGCGGCGGCTACGATAAGTACCGCGAGATTCCGAAGGACGAAATCAAAATTGCGCTTTCCACCACGGCACCCGTCACCTTCGAGCACGCCAACGTCATTCCCCTCATGCGCTGGGAGGATGCCGACGGCAACGCCACCAGCCCCGTAAAGCCCAGCCTTCGCGGCAACTTCTTCGCCCTCAAGGGCTGGATCGAGGAGCCCTTCGAGCTGGAGAAGCACCCCCACACGCTCACGCAATATCTCCCCTTCACCGCAAAGGAGGCACTTTCGGGCCTTAAGATCGCGCTCTCGCACAACGTCATCCTTAAGATCGACCGCCTCTCGCTTGACGGCAAGCTCTTACGCCCCTCGGGCATCACCAAGGTCTTTGATGATACCTATTTCGTGTACCCCTTCGACCTTGCGGCCGGCGAGCATAAGCTGGAGCTTACGCTCAACGATGCCTTCGACATCCGCGACGCCATCTTCCTTGGCGGCGACTTCGACGCCGAGATAACAATCTCGGACGACGTGGCCTGCATCGGTACGGCCTACTACATTCGTTCTTATTTCACCAAGAAGGCATCGATCACGCTCTCGCCCCGACGCAATGTGCTTAAAACCAATGAATCGTGGGCCGAGCAGGGTCAGCCCTTCTACTCGGGCAGCGTGACCTACGCCTTTGACGTGGAGATCCCCGCCGACCTCAAAAATCCCACCCTCGTCTGCCCCGACGCGCGCGACGCGATCAAGCTTTACGTCGACGGCAAATACATCGGTTCGCGCATTATGGCGCCCTACCGCTTCGCGCTTCCGACGGGCAAGCACCGCATTGAGATCGAGGTAGGAAACACCTTTGCCAATGCTCTTGAAGCCTACAAAGCCCCCGCAGGCCTTCTCGAAGCCCCCTATATCACCGAAGCATAAAGGAATCACTTATGAATAAATTAGACAAACAGTGGGTAGACGCCCACCGCCCGATCCCCTTCTACTTCATCACCACGCACGAATTGTCGGAGCTGACGTACGAAAAATTCTACGAGGATCTTTCGGACATGAAGGCAAAGGGCTACGGTGGCATCATTCCCTTCAACCGTCCCCCGCAGGGCTTCACCAAGGACACCTATTTCAGCGAGGCGTGGTTCTTTATGATGGATAACTGCCTGCGCGCCGCCCACGATCTCGGACTTACCATCTGGATGGTGGACGAGCATAAGGCCCCCTCCGGTGAGCACGGTGGAAGAATCGAAAAGATCGCGCCGCACTTAAAGCAAAAGCGCATCGCGCTGAACGAGGCGGGCGAGATCGAGGTAAAGGACGTGGATTGGGGCTTCCCTGCCTTCGAGCATCCCGAAAGTGCCGCCCTTTTCAAGCTTCATGTTTACGAGGAGCTGAAAAAGCGCTACGGCCACTATTTCGGCAATACCATCAAGGGCATCTTCTCGGACGCCGACTCGCGCCGCGTCAATTCGAACGTGCTTTTCGGTAAAAAGGAGATGAAGGACTACTTCCCGTGGGTCGACGGCTTTGAGGATTCCTTCCGCGCAAAGTACGGCTACGACATCACGCCCCATCTGCCCTCGATCCTGCGCCGTGAGACCTCCGACGAGGCGCGCGACTATTGGGAGCATTGCGGCGACCTTTATTACAGTTGGTTTGGCTCGGCGTACGCATGGTGTCGCGAGAACGGCCTCGAATACACCTTCCACACCAGCGACTCGGCCCCCTTCCGCCTTGAGACCTCCTATTTCAACTCGGCCTTCGGCGAGGGCAAGGCCATCGACGCCGGCCGCTACAGTGACCACCCCGGCACCGACCACGAGAGATTGCAGCTCAACAGCTCGATCTTCCTGCGCCCCGATCTATATAAGGACTACTACGCCGTTTGGGGCGGCGACAACAGCCACCGCCGCGTCGAAAACTTCTACGACGTGTACTCCGACCTGCGTGCCAAGCAGGCACAGTCCAGCTCCTACCTTTATAACAAAAAGGGCGTCATGTGCGAGATGAACGCCATGACGGGCTGGTGCGCGTCCTACAAGGATCTCTTAAACGTCGCCGCATGGCAGATGATGCAGGGCGTCACCTTCGTGGTGCTTCACGCCTACCATTACCGACTTCATAAGGAAAGCAAATATTTTGCCATCCAAAGCTACGGCAAGCATTGCCACACCGACTTCGACATGAAGGCCTACAACGATCTGCTTGCCGAAAACACCGCACTCTGCGAGACGGGCGCGCTGAAGGTCGACGTGGCACTTCTCGACGCCACCGACTCTATCTGGCGCGGCGACGGCGACAGTGTGGTGGAGCTGGAGCTTGCCAAGAAAATGAACCACCTGCCAGGCGGCTATATCATTTCGGACGTCAAGAACCTCGCGCTTCGCGCAAAGGACTTAAAGGCCGTCGTCAACCCCGACCTTCCCCTCTCGGACGCCGAACGCAAAGCCATTGCCGACCTTGGCTTGAAACTCTATGAGGCAAACGAGGTCGACCAGATCGAAAAGGACTTCCCCACGGGTATTTCGTGGGAGGGCGAGGGCGAGTTGATGTATATGCGCCGCGACCTTGGGAACGGTGAGGAAATGCTCATCGTCGGCAACATCGAGACCGACGATACGCTGCGCGGAAAGCTTACCTTTAACGGAAAGACCTACGAGATCGAACTGACCTCGGGCGAAATGGCCTTCTTCGGCGGCGGCTACGATAAGTACCGCGGCATCCCCAAGGACGAGATAAAGCTTCCGCTTCCCGCCGAAGCCCCCGTCACCTTCGAGAAGCCCAATATCATTCCGCTGATGCGCTGGGAAGACCCCGACGGCAACGCCACAAGCCCCGTCCATCCCAATCAACGCGGCGAATTCTGGGTCATCAAGGGCTGGGTACCCGCGCCCTTCACGCTCGAAAAGCACCCCCACACGCTTACGCAGTATCTTCCCTTCACCGCGACCGCCGATCTCCATGGGCTTGAGCTTCGTATCAGCCACATGATCCTCTCGCAGATCGACAAGATCTTCTTGGACGGCGAGTTGCTCCGTCCGTGCGGCGTGACCAAGATCATGGATGACGATGCCATCGTGTATCGCTTTGACGTAACGGCGGGCGCACACAAGTTTGAGCTTAACCTGAACGCGCCCTTCCATATCTCGGACGCCATCTTCCTTTGCGGCGATTTCGACGCCGACGTGAAAATTTCAAGCGAGGTGGCCTGCGTAGGTGCTTCCTACTATATGCGCTCCTACCTCCCGAAGACCGCCGCGATCACGCTCTCGCCTCGACGCAACGTCCTCACAACTCACGCGTCTTGGACCGCGCAGGGACAGCCCTTCTATTCGGGCGCAGTGACCTACGCCTTTGACGTGGACGTCCCCGCAACCCTTAAAGCCCCCACCCTCGTTTGCCCCTCCTTGATGGCGGCGGCAAAGGTATACGTGGACGGCAAGCTCGTCGGCTCCTGCATTCGCGCGCCCTACCGCTTCGCGCTCCCCACGGGCAAGCATCGCATCACCGTCGAGGTCTGCAACACGCTTGCCAATACCCTCGAGGCATTCCTCGAACCCTCGGGAATTCTCGAAACACCGTATATCACCGACGAAGCGTGAACGAAGCTTTCAAATTTTGATTTATCGGTGTGTTTATGTGGGGCGTTGCCCCACCCCCACAAACTTTTGAAAAAGTTTGATCAAAACTTTTCTTGCATGGGTGCGCGGAAACTTCACGTCATTTTGAGCCGCGTACAGCGCACGCGCAGAAAAGAGAGCGAGCTCTCTTTGTCTGCCGCGTGGCTCGCGGCATAA
>JAZTWS010000044.1:0-1688 GCA_045636005.1 Eubacteriales bacterium
GGTGCGAAGAACCAAAATGACTCGGAAAACTCTTACAATATTGCTTTTGCAGACTTTTTAGCAAAAATTTTAAGAAAAGTTTTTGAGGGTTCCAAGGGAACTTTTTTCAAAAAGGTCCCTTGGCGTCCTCTCCCCGATAAACTTCAATTTATATCATTTTTATACATATAACGTTCCATTTTATACACATAAAAGACGAAAGTATACGTTCTTTTTGTGGGCAAGCATTGACATTTTGCGTTACCTGCCTTATAATAAATATATACTTTTGTACAGAAAGGGCGTTATATAATATGAAGGAACGCATCAAAGTCGGTTATATCGGTCTTGGACGTCGCGGTATGCGAATGCTTACGGCATATCTTTCTAAAATGACCGACGTAGAAATCCTCGCCGTGTGCGATCTTTGCGAGGACAAAATGGAGGCGGCAAAAAAGGCACTCATCGAGGACGGCCGCGAGGCCCCCGTGACCACTTCCGACTACCACGATATTCTGAACGACCCCGATATCGAGGCCGTGTTTATCATGACGGGTTGGGACAACCGCCCAACGATCGCCAAGGAAGCCATGCTCGCGCACAAATATACCGCCATTGAGGTGGGTTGCGCGCAATCGCTTGACGAATGCTTCGAGCTTCTGGAGGTCTATGAAAAAACGAAAACACCTCTGATGATGTTGGAAAACTGCTGCTACGGCCGCTTGGAGCTGATGCTTTTGAATATGGCAAAGCAAGGACTTTTCGGTGAGATCGTTCACTGCACGGGTGCTTACGCGCATTACCTCAATCCCGTTGAATTCTTCTATAAGATCGGAAAGGATGACGAGGTAACGCATTACCGCCTCGCGCATTACATCCACGAAAATCGCGAAAACTATCCCAGCCACGAGCTTGGTCCCATCTGCAAGATCCTCGGCATCAACCGCGGCAACCGTATGCTGACGCTCAGCTCGTTTGCCTCCAAAGGCGTTGGCATCAAGCAGTACGCCAAGGACACCTATGGCGAGGACAACCGCTACGCCAAGATCGACTATAAGCAGGGCGACATCGTAAACACCATCATCACCTGCGCGGGCGGCGAAACCATTCTCTTAACGCTTGATACCACCCTGCCGCGCACCCACTACTCCCGAAACATCTCGGTTCGCGGCACCAAGGGTATGGCCTCCGAGGAAAGCCGCGCCATTCTGCTTCACGGCATGAAGGAGCCCGTACGCGATAACCTTGACGAATTTTACGAAAAATACGAGCATCCGCTTCAGGTCGAGATCCAAGCAACCGTCGATAAAAGCGGCGTGGAGAACAAGGTCTTTTTCGGCGCACACGCCAACGGCATCGACTGGTCGGTGCTTCGCGCCTTCGTCGAAAGCGTGAAAAACGGCACGCAAACGCCAATCGACATCTACGATACGCTCACCATTCTTGCCATCGGCGCGCTTTCGGCAAAGTCGATCGAAAACGGCGGCGCACCCGTTGAAGTACCCGACTTCACGCGCGGCAAGTGGCAAAGCCGCGAGCCTGTCGTGCGAAGCAAATACTGCCTCGACGAGATCGTGATCGACAACGAGACCAAGGTCTTTCCCCAAGTAAAATAAAAAAATTGTCCTTTTGGCATAAAATTTGCCAAAAGGACTTTTCAAATGCATTTTTTTGCGTTATAATAAGAAGAGAAACATAGATAAATTAAC
>JAZTWS010000045.1:0-5141 GCA_045636005.1 Eubacteriales bacterium
AACGAGCCGAGCTTCTTACCGAGCGCAAAATAGTCGCCGTGCGCGTAGGCGGCAAGCTTCGCCTTTTCCAAATGCAGCTTCCCGTCCCCGTCCACGAGGCTCTCCTCAATATCCACCGCCACGATGTCGGCAATAAACATATCGTGCGTACCAAGCGACACGACGTCGGTGACGCGGCACTCAAGGCAAAGCGGCGACTCGGCAATGAGCGGAGCCTCCACCTGTTGCCCCTTTTCCTTGGTCAGCTTGAATTTCGCAAACTTATCCACCTTCGCGCCCGTAAGGACGCCGCAGGAATCGGTTGCGCGCACAAGTGCCTCGGTCGTGAGGTTAATAACGAACTCCCCGCTCTCCTTGATCATCTCATAGGAATAGCGCGAGGGACGCACCGAGATATAGGTCTTGGGGGGCGTACTGTTGATAATGCCGGTCCAAGCCACCGTAAACACGTTGGACTTCTCCATCGTACCGCAGCTTACCATCACGGCAGGCACGGGTGCGAGGAGCGTACCGCCCTTCCACGCGATCTTACTCATGAAGCATCTCCATGCTCTCGATCACGACGTCGTCCACCGGCCAATCCTGATAGTAGCGCATCTTGGTGGTGGTCTTTACCTTGGCGATCGCGTCGATCACGTCCTCACCCTCGGTCACCTTACCGAACGCGGCGTATTGCGCGTCCAGATGCGGCGAATCCTTGTGCATAAGGAAGAACTGCGAGGAAGCCGAGTCAGGCACCATGGTGCGCGCCATCGAAAGCACGCCGCGCGTGTGCTTGAGAGTATTCTGCACGAAGCCGTTGGCGGCAAACTCTCCGCGAATGCTTTCGGTCTCCTTCTGGATATAGTCGGTGTCAAAGCCACCGCCTTGGATCATAAAGCCGGGGATCACGCGATGGAAAATGAGGCCGTTATAGAAGCCCTTCTCCACAAGTCCCACAAAATTTTCCACCGTGGCGGGTGCCATGTCGGGATAAAGCTCCGCGATCATCGTGCCGAAATTCTTGACCGTAATTTTAACCTTTGGGTTGTTCATCGTTTTCTTCTCCTATTCTAAATGCGAAATCAAAAAGCTCCTTCGTACGATCCGAGCGTCCCGTAAGATGCAGATAGCCAAACAGCGCCTCAAGCCCCGTTGCCATACGGTATTCCATCACCGTAGCGCGCTTGGGGACGTTGGTATGCCCGATATTTCTGCCCCTATGGTAGACCGCATTCTCCTCCTCGGTGAGTGCGTCCAGAATTTTTTTGACTGCCGCCGCCTGCGCGCTCGCCGTCACATACCGAAGGGCCTCGGTGTTAAGCCGACGCGAATCGGAGATTCCCTCTCCCACCAACATCTGCCGCACCAAAAGCTCCCATACGCTATCACCGAGATACGCAAGCGCCGCGGTACTTACCTGTTTTACGTCAAGTGCCATCTTCTACGCTCCGTTCGTTCTTGTCTTCCTTATTATTTTAGCACATTTTTCCTTTTTTGTCAATCGCGCGGAGCGGAAAGCTTTATTTTTCCGAATCCTCGGGCGTCTCCTCCTTGGCACTGCCGTCGGTAAAGAGATCGGCGGCACTCGAATAGGTGATCACGGCACTTTCAATAGCCTCGTTGCCCGCGCCGATGAGGATCTGACGGAAGGCCGACGTACTGCCTGCGTAGTGAATCAGCTTGATGGCGTTGCAGTTATAAAAAGCCATGGTGCGTATCTCGCGCACCTTGGCGGAGATGCTGTAGAAATTGTCGCTTCTTCCCGCAGGATATGCAAGGAGCACCTCGCCTGTCTTGTTCGTAAGTACGCCGTTTTCATCCGCATAATTCGGATTTTCGGGCGATACGTCGATGGCGGAAAGCGAATAGCAACCACAGAAGGCGTACTCTCCGATACGTACCGTTTCCGCAGGAATCGCAACCGCCTCGATTGCCGAGCCGTAGAAGGCGTACGCACCGATGGAGCGAATGGCCGCCGTCAGCTCAATGCCACGAAGCGTACTGCAGTTTCGGAAAGCATAGTCGCCAATGCCGATCACGATGTCCCCTGCGGGACTTTTTTCGGGCAACACGATCAAAGCGTCGGTACAACTGCCAATGCCACTCACAACACAGGTGCCGTCACCGAGGCTTTCAAATAAAAGCCCTTTGCTCGAAAGATCGATCACCACCTCGGTCTCGGGAGCCTCGGTATCCACGGGCTCCTTGGGTTGGGTCTCTGCGAGCGCGCTCTCGGTCTCCTCGGGCTCGCCCATCACGGGGAGATCCTCTCCCCCGTCCTTTGCACTCGGCAGCATCCAAATGAGACACCCGCATAACACCGCAAGCACCACGATCGGTACCGAATACAGAATTTTTTTCGTCCTTGTTTTCATATGTCCTCCTTTTCGGGCCTTTGCCCGATTTCTTTTTCCGCCGCGAAGCCAGACGACGCTCCTATGGTGGCGGTAAGGAGATTATACCATTTTTTACCAATCCGTCAAGAAAAACCGATCGACACAATCGGAAAAATCGCGGCGCATTTCCCCCGAAAAAGTGAAAAGAGAGCAAAAACGCCGTCATATTTTTGCCGAAAACCAAGGAAACTGCGACCGATTTTTTGGGAGTTGACTTTTTTTGCCCTATGTGCTATTATATTTTTGAAAACCGAGTTTAAATTTTGATTTATCGGTGTGTTTGAATGGTTGCGCTTGGGCGAGAAGTCGAGTACGAAAGGCTCCCTCCGGGAGGGAGCTGGCGCCGTAAGGCGACGGAAGGAGCCCGCGCAACGCTCAAAATCTGCAAACGCTTTATGGCTTTTTCTTTTCAAACAGACCGATAAACTTCAATTTATAGAACAAATTTCAAAAAAACGGAACAAATCAGACGTTTGATTCGTCTGTATTTTGATACACGGAGCAAAACATGGGAAACATTCAGATCGGAAAATATCTTTTGCGGCACGGGTTGTTTTTAGCACCGCTTGCCGGCGTGAGTGACCGCGCCTTCCGCGAGGTCTGCCGCGCGCACGGCGCGGAATATACCGTAAGTGAGATGGTGTCGGCCAAGGCACTTTGTTACGAGCAAAAAAGCCGCAAGGCTTTGCGCACCGCGCCGCTTGCCTCGGTGTTTGACTACGAAATGCCAATGGCCGTCCAGCTTTTCGGAAGCGAGCCTGAATTTCTTGCCGAGGCCGCAAGAATGATTGAGGAAAGAAGCTATAACGATTGTCAGTCGGACACACCGCCTGCGGCCATTGATATCAATATGGGGTGTCCCGTTCACAAGGTTGTCTCCAACGGCGAAGGAAGCGCGCTGATGAAGGAACCGAAGCGCGCCGCTGAGATCGTAAGGGCGATCGTGGGGGCGGTTAGCCTCCCCGTCACCGTCAAGATACGGACGGGCTGGGATCCCGAAAGCAAAAACGCCGTGGAAATGGCAATGCGTCTGGAGGACGCGGGAGCTACGCTCATTGCCGTTCACGGAAGAACGCGTGCGGATATGTACACGCCCGGCGTGGACTACGCGAGCATACGGGCGGTCAAGGAGAGCGTGCGCGTCCCCGTGGTGGGAAACGGCGACATCTATAGCGCCGCCGACGCTCTGCATATGATAAAGGAAACGGGCTGCGACGGCGTGATGATCGCACGCGGCGCACTTGGCAATCCCTTTTTGTTCACCGAAATCTGCGCGGCCCTTGAGGGACGTGAATATACACCGCCCACCGTCAGCGAACGCTTTGCCACCGCGCTCACACAGGTCGAGCGCATGATCGAAGACAAGGGCGAACGCATCGCCATCGCCGAGGCACGCAAGCATCTTTCGTGGTACATCAAGGGCGTGTCGGGGGCGGCAAGCGCACGCGTGGAGATCAACCGTGCCGAGACACTTGACGACATGAAACGCATTTTAGAAAATCTCAAATAAAAAAGGAGGGGTGAGAGTATGAGTGACCTTACGGAGCTTTTTCGCCGTGCGGCAAAGGGCAACGAGGCGGCTTTTTCGACGCTCGTTCGGGAAACCGAGGCCACGGTATACCGCACCCTCTTTAGCATCACGCAAAATCGCGAGGACGCGCTCGATCTCTCACAGGAGACCTACCTCAAGCTTTGGCGCAGTCTCTCCACCTTCCGTGGCGACTGCACGCCGATCACATGGATTCTGCGCATTGCCAAAAACTGCGCCATCGACCATATAAGAAAATCGGGCAAGGAAACCGTGCTTCCGCTCACCTTTACGGGCGCGAACGGCGAGGAGCAAACGTCGGAGATTCCCGACTGCTCGATCGACGCCGATCCCGAAGGCGCATTTGCGCGTAAGGAAAGGCAACGGGCGGTGCGCCAAGCGATCCTTTCGCTTGGGGAGGATCAGCAAACCGTTCTCATCCTGCGCGAATTCGAGGGACTTTCCTACGAGGAGATCGCCCGCCGCCTCTCGCTTGAGGTCGGAACGGTGAAAAGCCGCCTAAACCGCGCGCGGCAAGCCGTGAAAGAATTTCTTATCGCGCGGAACCTTTTATAAAAAAATTCGTCTATCCAAAAGAAAGGAGGGAGTAGTATGGAAAATATAACTTGTGAGAAGGCAAGAGCGCTTTTTGATGACAAAATAGATGGCGTGATCGACGAAAAAAAGGATGCCCTGCTCGAAAAGCATCTCTCCGCGTGCGACACCTGTCGCCATGAATACGAAGCCTTGAAAAAAACCTGCGCGCATCTTGAAGAATTTGCCGTAGACCTCCCCTCCAATCTGCACGAGAGGGTTATGGCAAGCATAAAAAAAGAGCCGAAGCCCCGCACGACGGCTTGGCGTTATGTGCGTCCGCTCTCGGTAGCATCGGTTGCCGCGCTCCTTTGCATCACGCTTCTTCACACGCCTCTTTTCAAGGGAACGTTTGTCTCAAAGGACGCCATGGAGGTTGCTCCCAACCACCGGGAAGAGGCCGATGCCCTTGATGGCTTTTTCGACGCCAAAGAAGACATGGACGAACTCCTGGAAGTACCCGCGGAGGTTGACCCCGGCTACACCGCCAACGCCGTCAAAGGCACCTCGCTCTCTCTGCAATTTACCGACGAGAAAAACGCCGTGCTTTACCGCAACGAAAACGGCAAAAGCGAGGCGTTGCTTGACGTCATATATTCCAAGATCGAAAACGTCGTCACCATCGAAAAGGACGGCAAAAA
>JAZTWS010000046.1:0-4548 GCA_045636005.1 Eubacteriales bacterium
CATCGTTACGCTTACGACGCAGATCTACGATACGGCGTGGGAGAAAAACCGAGTGGAGCCCGAGGGTCCCGAATTGTCTGCGGAGCTTTATAAATGCCAAATGTTCTGCGGCGGCTCGCATTTTCTTCGCCGCTCCTTTTATAAAGAGCCTCCGTACCTTCCCAACAAATACGGCTATGAGGAGATCCCGCCGTCCCTGCGCGCCATGAATGCGGGCAAGATCAATGCTTTCTGTCCCGACCTGCTTATTATACATAAGCCGGCTGTCAACAAATGGGATTGGGATGACGAAAAAAATCATGCGCTTTTGGTGAAAGGCATTGCTTTGCCGTACGCCATCAAAAAGATGATGTATCCTGCGCTTTCGTTACCGATTTTGAAATTGGCGACGAAACGAAGAATTAAAAAATATATGGCAGAGGTTCCGAACGCGTCCCGTAGGGTAAAGGAGGCCGCAAAGGCCTTTTGTGTGGAATATCCGATCAAAGAAAAGGTAAAAATTTCTACGCTTTGCCGTATGTTTCGGGATTTTAAACTGAGTGTTTTTTAAATTTGGAGAGAATGAATGAGAGTTTTATTTGTTACCAATAGCTTGGGGTTCGGTGGCGCGGAAAAAATGTTGACTTTTGTGGCAGAATCGTTAAGTAAGAGAGGGCACAAGGTTAGTATAGCAAATTTGAATGCGCTTCCCGATTATGTTAACGCACATCGGAGAGCGGTTGACGAAAACATTGCGATATACGAAATGGAAAACGGCTCGCACAAATCTGCGAAAGATAAGATACGCTTTGTTTGGCAAGCTGCCAAAAAAGAGAAGGCGGATATCCTCGTCGGCTTTACCGAAATGCCCAACGCGATTGCAAGGCTCGTCGGTCTTGTCCGAGGTGTTCCTTCCATCATGTCCGAGCGAGGCGATCCCGTGCAAACGGGAATAGGAAAGGGCCTCAAAAATCGAATGGTTCTTTCGCTGATCAACGGCTCGCGCGGCGGCGTATTTCAGACCGAAGGCGCGCGTGATTTTTACGGAAAAGGACTTCAAAAACGCGGCGTCGTGATTCCCAATCCCATTTTCGTCAAGGGAGAGATCCCGGAGGTTGCTCACGAAGATCGCGAAAAGACCGTTGTTTCGGTGGGGCGTCTCGATAACTTCCAAAAGCGTTACGACGTCATGCTTGACGCCTTCAAGCTCTTTTCGGAGAAGCATCCCGAATATATTTTGAAGCTATATGGAAAGGGAAGCGATGAGGAACTCATTGCCGCTTGGGCAAACGAGCGTGGTCTTTCCGAAAAGGTGAAATTTATGGGGCTCACTACGCAACCCATGCAAGATATTGCGAAGGATGGGATGTTCCTCATTACGTCGGATTTTGAAGGAATATCCAATTCGCTGCTTGAGGCAATGGCCGTGGGCTTACCTTGCGTTTCGACCGATCATACACCGGGTGGTGCCCGACTTTTGATCACCGATCATGAAAACGGACTTTTGGCACCCGTAGAGGATGCGGCGGCACTGGCGGCGGCCATGTGTGAATTTGCCGAAGATCCCTCGCTTGCGGCAACGTGCGGTGACAACGCCCGGGACGTGGTCAATCGCTTTGCACCCGAACGCATCATCGATATGTGGGAGAATTATATCATCAAGCTAACAGGCAAATAATAAAACGAGGATTGTATAAATGATTGGCAAACTAAAGCGTTTTGTGAAAAAGCTCTTTTATTCGCACCGTTGCGATGAAGAAACGTATATTGCATATCTTAAACGAGGCGGTGCCGAGATCGGCGAGCGTGTTCGGATCTTCGACCCGCCAACGACCATCCTTGACGCTACTCGTCCGTTTTTGCTGAAGATCGGGGACGATGTGCAGATCACAAGCGGCGTTACCGTGCTTACACATGGATACGATTGGAGTGTGCTGAAGGGCGTCTATGGCGATGTGCTTGGCTCGGCAGGTGAGGTCGTGATCGGAAACAACTGCTTTATCGGTATGCACACCACCATTCTCAAGGGCGTGCATATTGGAGATAACTGTATCATCGGGGCTAATAGCTTGGTCAATAAGGATATTCCGAGCGGCTACGTTGCCGCGGGGAATCCCGCAAAGCCGATCATGAAGGTGGAGGATTATTATCAAAAGCGGCTGGATGCACAGCTTGCGGAGGCAAAAGAGGTTTATCGTTGCTATGTGGAACGAGTAGGAAAAGAACCGCCTATTGAGATTTTTGATGAATTCTTCTGGCTTTTCCAGCCTCGCGAGGAGAATCTTCTTACGGAGGGGCAGCGCACAAAAATGCGTTTGGTGGGAAATTACGAAGCTTCACTTCAAAAATTTTTATCCGAAGCACCTCGCTTTTCGGGCTACGAGGCATTTTTAAGTTACATGAAAGATACGACTGCGGATGCAGAGAAGGAATGAATTATGATATTGCAAAAGGCAAGCCTCTCAAAAATAAATAAGTATACGATAGGTTATCTCTTGGCTTGCGCCTATATTTTTACGTCGTACGTGGCGCAGGATATTTTGATAAGCTCGCGTCTCAACTCGCTTTGTATGTACGCTTTTTTGTTCATGTCGGCCTTTATCTTTATTCAAAGCTTAAGGGTTGATGTGACGCGTGCGGGATTTGCGATCTGGTATCTTGCTTTCATGGCGATCTCGGTGGCACTGATGCTCCAATCTCCAAGCTTTTCGGGAGTTTTTAGCAGCTTTTACACCATGATCGTTTCGTTTCTGATTGCGATTTGCTTGCAGCTTTACGTTAAAACCGAGAAGGGCTTTCGCGGCATTTGTTGGTGTTATTCACTCTCCTCGGTTGCCTTTATTGTACTTTTGTACTTGACGGGAAATCTGTCGGGCTCGGCGGATGACCGTTTGGGGCAAGAGGTTTTGGGCAATGCGAATATTTTTGCTTCAATGATGATGGTTGGTGCTATGCTTTCTATCTGGCTTTTGATCTACGACTGTCCCAAAAAGATCCAAAAGCTAATGATGACGGGAATCGTTATCTTTGAGATGTATTCGCTGGCGCTTTCCGGCGGACGAAAGTTCTTTATCGTTCCCTTTATCTTTCTTTATATTCTTCTTTGGTTTAAAGAGGATAAGCGTGGAAGACGGCATATTGTTTTTTATACCGTTTTATTTGCGGCGATTCTTTTCGGCGTCGTTTGGTTGATTATGAACGTACCGACGCTTTATAATGCGATCGGTGTTCGTATGGAAGGCTTTATTCAAAATTTGATGGGTGAGGGTGGCGATTCCTCCGCGGCTATTCGAGAAACGATACGGCGTTTAGCATGGGACAAGTGGTGGGATCGCATCTTCTTCGGTTACGGCTTTGACAGCTTTAAGTATTTTGCCGAGCAAGAGGTTGGTTATTTCTACTATTCGCACTGCAACTATACCGAGCTTTTGTATAGCGGAGGCATTTTCTATCTTCTTCTGTATTACAGTTTTTATTTTGTCATCTTATGGAAGGCTTTGCGTCAAAAGCAGATTCCTGTGCCGTATCGGGCGTTTGCCGTTGGCATCGTTCTTTGTTTTCTTATATATAGCTATGGCGCGGTCACGTATTATTCGACACCATCAAAAATTATGCTCATGATGGCAAATAGTGTGATATTGTTCAGGGTATCTTCCTCAAACTTTATAGAAGGAGAAAAAAATCATGGGTAAAATACACACGTTTTTTCATTTGATTTTTAGGAACCGTAAAAACTTAAAGGTTGCGATTGCAGGAAATGTTTCCCGTTCCAAGTTTTCGCATCTCATTTCGGACAAGGCCTATTTGAAATATATGTATCGCGCTCACCTTGGGAAAACGCCGGATTTGAAAAGCCCAAAAACCTTTAACGAAAAATTGCAGTGGCTAAAGCTCTACAACCGCGATCCCCGGTACGTGGATCTGGTGGATAAATATGAAGTGAAGCGAATCGTTGCGGGGGCGATAGGCGAGGAATATATCATTCCCACGCTTGGTGTTTGGGAACGATTTGAGGACATTGATTTCCATGTACTTCCCGAGCAATTTGTCTTAAAATGCACACACGATTCGGGTAGTGTGGTTATTTGTCGCGACAAATCGACCTTTGATTTGGAGAAGGCCAAAGAAAAGCTTTCGCGAAAATTGAAATCCAATCTTTTTTGGCATGGAAGAGAGTGGCCGTATAAAGATGTTAAGCCAAGAATTATTGCTGAAAAATATATTACGTTTGACGGAAAAACACCCGATGATTATAAGATTTTTTGTTTTAACGGAAAAGCAAAAATGATCTTGACGTGCGCTGAACGATTTGACGAAGGCGGTCTCAAAGAAAATTTTTACGATTTGGATTGGAATCTTTTGGATGTGCAACGCGCTACTCACGGCAACACCACATATCCAATTCCACGTCCCAAGCAATTGGAAAAAATGTTATCGATTGCCGAGGTTTTTGCTAAAGACGAGCCCTTTTTGCGCGTTGATTTTTATGAGGTTAACGATCAAATATATTTCGGTGAATTGACCTTTTTCCCCGCGTCGGGGTTTGGGCCGTTTGTTCCGGAGGAATGG
>JAZTWS010000047.1:0-18141 GCA_045636005.1 Eubacteriales bacterium
AAAGCTTGGTGAGCCGCGCGAGAGCGTGCTTCGCGCCATGGAGGCGATCGTGGTGCCGATTTCACTTTACGAGCCGGTCTACAGTGAGGGGGGCGACGCTCTTTATGTGATGGATCAGATCAGCGACGGTGACAGCAGTGACGAAAAGTGGCTCGAAAGCATTGCACTTAGGGAGGCCATGAAGGTACTGAATGAGCGTGAGCGAAAGATCATACAAATGCGCTTTTTCCGCAACAAAACGCAGGTCGAGATTGCCGAGGAGATCGGCATTTCGCAGGCCCAGGTGTCACGACTTGAGAAGGGTGCGCTTGAGAGAATGAGAAAGCAGATATAAAAATAGGGCCGAGTCGCCAAAGTGGACTCGGCCCCGTTTTTACATGTTGACTTTTTTGCAAAAATATGGTATAAATAAAAGAGTTTGTGAAGAAAGGAGAGGGCGTATGACGTACGAAGAGATCGCGAGTGCGCTTCGAGCAATCGAGAACATCAAAACGGGAGACATCGACCGTTATAACCGAAAGCTGATTGCCGCGCGCGCAGACGTGAGCGATCTTGCTTCACACGTGCTTGCCGAACCTCTCGTTCACCGTACCTATTTTCAGGTCTCACTCGCGCAATTGGCATGCGTGGAGGAGCAGCTTGACTTCATTGAAAACAACGAAGATCTGCTTGACGATTGGTGGCATGTGGATCAGCTTCCGCAGTTTTTGAAAAAGCCGCTTGATTTTGCAAGTGCTTATGAGCGTGCGATGCGTTATGTACGCTCGGACAAGCCCTTCACGCGCCGATGGGGTTACGTGATCTTTTTGACGGGCTTGCAGAAGGAGCGGGAAAACGTGGCGGCTATCTTGTCGCTTATGAAGGATGACGACGCCTATTATGTGCAAATGGCAGAGGCATGGCTTCTTTGCGACCTTGCGGTCTTTCACAGCGATCTTGTGCTTGCGTTTATGAGGGCGTCCAAGCTGAAATACAATATTTTAGGCAAGGCGATACAGAAGATTCAGGATTCTTACCGCATCAGCGAAGCGGACAAGGCGGCCTTCCGCGCGCTTCGCGAGCAACTGAAAAAGAATGGATAGGAATAAAAATGCAGTATAAAATTGTCAACGGCGCCGTGTATTATGACGGCGAGATGGTGTTGGAAAATATTGATATTGAAATAAACGCGGGGGAGAAGATCGCCGTCGTTGGACGAAACGGCTGCGGCAAGACCACGCTTCTGAAAGCGATTATGGGCGAGGTCGAGCTGGAGGAGGGAACGGGCGAGGAGGAATTCCGCGTCATGAAGCAGGGGTTACCCGAGATCAGCTATCTCCGCCAGATGCCCTTTGAAAACGAATCCACGCCTATGGAAGAGGAGGTGCGAAAGGTCTTTTCGCACTTGATCGACATGGAAGCGCAGATGCAGGCCATGGTCGTGAAGATGGAGAAGGAGAGCGACGAGCGTACGATAGCGTCCTTTTCTGCCTTGAACGACCGCTATATTGCGCTTGGCGGTATGACCTATAAAAAGGAATACAAGACCATGATCCGTCGCTTCGGCTTTACCGAGGCTGACGAGCAAAAGCCGCTTTCCGAATTTTCGGGTGGTCAGCGCACCAAGATCGCCTTTATCAAGATGCTTCTCACGAAGCCCGATATTCTGCTTCTCGACGAGCCGACCAACCACCTCGACATCGAGACGATCGAATGGCTGGAGGGCTATCTTAAAAGCTACAAGTCTACGCTCGTTATCGTTTCGCATGACCGAATGTTTCTTGACCGCATCGTAAATAAGGTCTACGAGATCGAGTGGGGCGAGACGCGGTGTTATAAAGGAAACTACGCCGATTTTGAAAAGCAGAAGCGCGACAACTATATCAAGCAGCTGAAGGATCATGAGCGTCAGCAGGCTGAGATCGCAAGGATCAACCGACTCATTGAGCGCTTCCGTTATAAAGCGACCAAGGCGAAGATGGTGCAGTCCAAGATCAAGCTTCTTGAACACATGAAGATCATTCACGCGCCCGATCGTGCCGATACTAAGACCTATCACGCCAAATTTCAGCCCGAGCTTCCAAGCTCGCGTATCGTACTCGACACGAAGGATCTCGTGATCGGCTACGGCACGCCGCTGGCAAAAGTTGACCTTCATCTTGAGAGAGGGCAGCGGCTTGGCATCATCGGCGGCAACGGCATCGGAAAGTCCACCTTTTTGAAAACGCTGATGGGCAAGGTCCCCGCGCTTTCGGGACGTTATCAGTTCGGATACAACACCGAGATCGCGTATTTTGATCAGCAGTTGGCGCAGATCAGCGGAGAGGACACCATTTTCGACATTTTTTCGAGAGCCTATCCGAAGCTGAACGATACCGAGGTGCGAAGCGCGCTTGGCGCCTTTCAGTTCACGGGAGAGGAGGTCTTCCGTACGGCCTCTACGCTTTCGGGTGGCGAAAAGGTGCGTCTGACGCTTTGTAAAATTTTACACAGCAAGCCAAACGTTCTGATTCTTGACGAGCCCACCAACCACATGGACATCATTGGTAAGCAGACCTTGGAGGATATTCTGCTTGCCTACGAGGGAACGGTCATCTTCGTTTCGCACGACCGTTATTTCGTCAAAAAGATCGCGGACAGACTGTTGGTTTTTGAAAAGGGACGTGCCACCTATATCGATGACACCTACGACGTGTACGAGGAGAAGCGCATGGCGGCACTTGCCGCGGCTGAGGCCGAGGAGAGTGAAAAAACCGAGGAGGCACCTAAAATAAAGAAGGTGCGTCATATGTCGCCCAAGAAGGAGCTTGACAAAAAGAAAAAGCGTGTGGAACGCCTTGAGGGCTTTATTGCGGAGTGTGAGGAGCATATTGCGGCATTCCATGAGCAGATCGAGTCGCCCGAGGTCTATTCTGACTATCAAAAGCTGACCGAGATCCAGACCGAGCTTGACGGAATCAAGGAAAAACAAGCGGCCTATGAGGAAGAATGGACGGTGCTGATGATGGAGATCGAGGAGCTGGAGGCGGAAATCGAGATATGATGCGAAGACTTTTTCGTTATTTTACAAAGCTCGAATGGATCTTGTGGCTCTCGTCGATCGCGGCGGTCTTGCTTTCCTTCCTGCTTTTTGGACGCGGAGGTTATTTGACGCTTGCGGCGTCGCTGATCGGTGTGACCGCGCTTATATTCTGTGCCAAGGGCAATCCCTTGGGTCACGCGCTTGGCATTGTATTCGGCGTTCTGTACGCCGTGATCTCGTACGATATGGCGTATTACGGCGAGATGATCACCTATCTCGGCATGAGCGTGCCGATGGCGGTTTTGGCACTCATCTCTTGGCTGAAAAATCCCTACAAAGGCAACAAAGCCGAGGTCAAGATCAACCGCCTTGTGCCGCGCGAGTTTCTTCTTCTCGCCGTGCTGACGCTTGCCGTTACGGTCGTCTTTTACTTTATTTTAAAATATTTTCATACCGCCAATCTGATTCCGAGTACGGTATCGATTGCGACCAGCTTTGCCGCCGTCTATCTGTCGTTTCGACGGAGCGAGTTTTACGCCCTTGCCTATGCGGCGAACGATATCGTTTTGCTTGTGCTTTGGGTGGCGGCCAGCTTTACCGACCGCGGCTATATTTCGGTTGTGGCTTGCTTCTTGGCCTTCCTTGTGAACGATCTTTACGGGTATTTCAATTGGTCAAGAATGAAGAAAAGACAAAGTCAATAAAAAGTAGGTCTTGAAAAAAGAATAAAATATGATATAATGATAATGACATCAAGTTAGGAGATAAATCATGGAATCAAACAGAAGTTCATTTACGAGTAAGATCGGCTTTGTGCTTGCCGCCGCAGGCTCGGCCGTTGGTCTTGGCAACATATGGCGTTTTCCGTATCTTGCGGCAAAATACGGAGGAGGAATCTTCCTTCTCGTTTATATCGCGCTTTCGGTCACCTTCGGCTTTTCCTTGATGATCGCCGAGATCGCGATCGGAAGAAAAACCAAGCTCAGTGCCATCAGTGCTTACGGTTTTCTTGACAAGCGTTTTTCATTTGTCGGAGCACTCTGTTCGCTCGTTCCCGTGATCATTTTGCCGTATTACTCGGTGATCGGCGGTTGGGTCATGAAATATATGTTTGGCTTTATCACGGGTAAAACGGCGGAAATGGCGCAGGATAGCTATTTTAACAATTACCTCGAAATTGTCGGTGAACCTGTTTTTTGGTTCCTGCTTTTCATCGGTATAACGGCGCTTGTCGTTATGCTCGGCGTGGAAAAGGGCGTAGAAAAGATCAGCAAGGTCATGATGCCCATACTGATCGGTCTTATTCTGTTGATCGTCGTATATACTCTCATTACGATGGATGGCGCTTGGGATGGCGTTGTCTATTACCTCAAGCCCGATTTTTCCAAGTTCTCGATCATGACGGTCGTTGCCGCCATGGGACAGCTCTTTTATTCCATGTCACTTGCGATGGGTATTATGATCACCTTCGGCTCTTACATGAAGAAGGATATCAGCATTGAAAAGTCGGTAAAGCAGATCGAGATCTTCGACACGGGTGTGGCGTTCCTTGCGGGACTTATGATAATCCCCGCGGTGTTTGCCTTCTCGGGCGGAAACGAAGCGGCGCTCGGTCAGGGCCCCGGACTTATGTTCGTAACACTCCCGAAGATATTTGATACCATGCCCGGCGGCGCGTTTATCGGTGCGGCTTTCTTTGTAATGGTACTTTTTGCGGCGCTTACCTCGTCCATCTCTCTTATGGAGACTGTGGTTTCGATCTTTATGGATAAACTGAAGCTCGGCAGAAAAACCTCCATTTTCGTTGTGCTTGGTGTCTCGATCCTTCTTGGTGCCGTTTCCTCGCTTGGCTATAGCGCGTGGGCTAACGTAAAGGTCATCGGCATGCAGTTCCTTGATTTCTTTGATTTCTTCAGCAATAGCTTACTTATGCCGATCGTCGCGCTTGCCACCTCGATATTCGTTGGATTTGTCCTGAAACCCAAGGCGGTTATTGAAGAGGTAGAGCTTTCGGAAAAATTCAAATTCAAAAAGCTTTTCACGGCAGTCATTCGCTATGTCGCCCCCGTATGCATCCTTATCATACTCATCTCGTCGATTCTTTCGGCTTTCGAAATTGTTAGCATATAAATGAACATACGCTTTGGGGAGTCGTTTTTGACAGATCAAAATTTGAAGCAGTATAGCAAAAAGGGCTGAGTCTTCGACTCAGCCCTTTGGCATTTTTGGAATTAGTCAAACTTGTAGTCGGGGGCAACGGCAACACCCTTCTTGGCCGACTCAACGATAGCCAAGCAGGTAGCAACGGTGGAAGCGCCCTCGGCGGCGTCGGTCATAACCTTTTCACCGCTCTTGATTGCCTCAACGAACACGCGGATCTCGGCAGCGGCGTTGTGGTTGTTAACCTCAACGGGAATGGTCTCTGCGGGCTTGGTCCACTCGGTATCGTCAACGGTGAAGAGTGTCAGGTGATCCGAGGTGTTGTCGCAGATGATGGTACCCTTGGTTCCGTAGATCACGGTACGCATGGTGTAGTTTCTCTTACAACCCGTGGATACGAATACCTTACCCATTACGTTGTTCGGGAACTTGAGAAGGGCAACGGTGGCGTCGTCGTAAGCGGCCATGGGGAGAAGCTTGTGCGTGCCGTAAGCAAATACCTCGGTGGGATTGCCTGCGATCCAACGAAGAAGGTCAACGGCATGGCAACCACCGCCGATCACGCCGTGACGGCGAGGATCCGAACGCCAAGCCTGAACGTCGGCCATAATTCTCATGTAGTCGTGTGCATACTCGGACTCTACGAAGTAAAGCTCACCGATCGTGCCAGCGTCGATGATCTCCTTTGCCTTTACGAAAGCAGGGGTGAAGCGGCAGATCTGACCAACCATGAAGCGAGCGCCGCTCTTGTGCTCGGTAGCGACGATATCATTGATCTCCTCGCGGGTAAGTGCAAGAGGCTTCTCGCAAAGAACGTGCTTGCCTGCGGCAAGGAATTCCTTGGAAAGCGGTACGTGGAGCTGGTCAGGCGTTGCGATAACAACGATGTCAAGGTCTTCCATCTTCAGAAGCTCGTGATAGTCGGTGTAGCATCTGTCCATGGGAATATTGTACTTCTCGGAGAACTCCTTAAGCTTGGCTTCTCTGAGGTCGCAAAGTGCGCCGATCTCATAGCCCTCGGCAATGGCACCCTCAAGATGTCTCATACCGAAGTTGAGACCGATGATGGCAACAACATAATTTCCGTTTCTCATAGGTAAAAATCCTTTCTTGCATCTGTGCCCCTAAAGGAGCGCATTTTTATGTTATTTGTAGTATAACAAATTTTTGGGGGCTTCGCAATAACAAATCCATAAAGAAATTTGAAAAATCGATAAAAAATATAATTTTTACACAGAGATTTTTCAAAAAACATTGAAAATTTACGTTCGTTGTGATATGATAAAGAAAAGGAAGGGGAGTGGAACATGAACATACGCGGTCTTGAAAATATCATGCAGACCTTTTATGATATTTCGGGGATGGATATTGCCGTGATTGATGGCAAAAAGCGGATCGTGGCAAGGCGATATCTCGGCAACCGTTTTTGCGCTTTGCTTCATCGCTCACCCCAATGCCTGAAACTGTGCGAGCAGTCCGATTCGCTTCGCATGAGCGAGGCGAAGGAAAGCGGTGAGCTTGTCACCTATACCTGTCCGTTTGGCATCTTTGAGGCCATTGCGCCCATCAAAAAAAATAACGAGGTTGTGGGGTATTTGTTTTTGGGCATGGGCCTTGAGGAATGTGAGGGATGTCATGAGCTTCCGCTCGCGCGTGCGCTGGAGCATTCGCCTCTTTCCGACCGCAAGGAGCTTGAAAAGAGCATCGGAGAGATTCCGAAATATACGCGGGAAAAGCTGATGGCGTACGCCGAGATGCTGCCGATCTTGGCAGAATATATCGAGAACAACAATCTTTTGGAGGGGACGAGCCGAAGCATCGGTCAGCTTACCAAGGATTATATTAAGAGAAATCTCGGTCACAAGATCACGCTTTCTGACCTTAGCTGGAATCTGCATTTCAGCACGGTGACGCTGACCGAGCATTTCAAAAAGGAATTCGGCATAACCATCACGGAATATATTCTGCAAAAGCGTATGAAAAAGGCAGCGCAGATGCTTTCGAACGATGGGGACATTTCCATAAAGGAGGTGTCCGAGGCCTGCGGTTTTGCGGATATCGAGTATTTTTCAAGAAGCTTTAAGCAGTATTACGGAGTGTCGCCAAGTACGTATCGCAAGCAGACAAGAGTTGAAGACGAAAAGGGAATAACGTGAAGGTATCTTGACAATTCCGAAGAAATATATTAAAATATAGCATTATCAAATAGTTAAGAGGTTTTGTACTTATGTATCGTATTTTAAATAAAAAAGCACTGAATCCCACGGTGACGCAGATGGAGATCGAGGCACCCGCCGTGGCGCGCAAGGCCGAGCCGGGACAGTTTATCATTCTTCGCGTGGACGAGGAGGGCGAGCGCATTCCGCTTACCGTGGCGGACTTTGATCGCGCCAAGGGAAGCGTTACCATCATTTTTCAGATCGTAGGAGCAACCACCGAAAAGCTCAATCATCTGGAGGTTGGCGACGCACTCTGCGATTTCGTCGGCCCTCTCGGCAGAGCGACCGAGACCGAGGGACTGCGCAAGGTCGCCGTGGTGGGCGGCGGCGTTGGATGCGCGATCGCGTATCCCGTTGCCAAAAAGCTTCATGAGACCGGGTGCGAGGTGCATTCGATTGTTGGTTTTCGCACGAAGGATCTCGTCATTTTGGAGGAGGAATTTCGTGCGGCGAGCGATAAACTCGTCATTATGAGTGACGATGGAAGCTATGGTGAAAAGGGCCTTGTGACCGACGCGTTGAAAAAGCTAATCGAGTCGGGCGAAAAATATGACGAGGTCATCACCATTGGGCCTCTTATCATGATGAAATTTGTCTGCCGGCTGACGAAGGAATACGGGATCAAGACCGTGGCCTCGATGAATCCCATTATGATCGACGGCACGGGTATGTGTGGCGGATGCCGTTTGACGGTGGGCGGCGAGACAAAATTTGCCTGTGTGGACGGCCCCGAATTTGACGGACATAAGATCGACTTTGACGAGGCAATCGCCAGGGGCGGTATGTATAAGCCCTTTGAGAGACGGGCGCACGAAGAGACTTGTAATCTCTTTCGCATGGAGGTGAAGTGAGATGGCAAATATGTCACCAAAGAAAAATATTATGCCGACCCAGGCACCTGACGTTCGCAATCAAAACTTTAATGAGGTTGCACTCGGCTATACGGCAGAGGCCGCAATCGACGAGGCTAAGCGTTGTCTTGGCTGTAAAAATATGCCCTGCGTTGCGGGATGTCCCGTGAAAATTCATATTCCCGCTTTTATTGCCAAGGTGGCAGAGGGGGATTTTGAGGGGGCGTACAAGATCATCGCCGAGGCGTCGAGCCTTCCCGCCGTCTGCGGCAGAGTATGCCCGCAGGAAAATCAGTGTGAGGGAAAATGTCTCAGAGGAATCAAGGGGGAGCCGGTGGCTATCGGACGTCTTGAGCGTTTTGTGGCCGATTATCATAACGCAAACGCTGTGGGCGAGATCGAGCGTCCCGTTTCCAACGGACATAAGGTGGCCGTGATCGGCTCGGGTCCTTCGGGACTCACCTGCGCGGGTGATCTTGCCAAAAAGGGATACGAGGTCACGGTTTTTGAGGCGCTTCATTTGGCGGGCGGCGTTTTGGTCTACGGCATTCCCGAATTCCGTCTTCCAAAAGCCATCGTAGAAAAAGAGATCGACGGTCTTTGCGCGCTTGGCGTTAAGATCGAGCGAAACGCCGTGATCGGCAAGACTTATACGATCGACGAGCTGATGGAGGAGATGGGCTTTGAGGCCGTCTTTATCGGCACGGGTGCAGGACTTCCCAAATTTATGGGCATTGAAGGCGAAAATTTGAATGGTGTATACTCTGCTAACGAATTTTTGACGCGTATCAATTTGATGAAGGCTTACCGCGAGGGAAGCGCTACGCCCGTACAGAAGCCGCTTCGCGTGGCCGTTGTGGGCGGTGGCAACGTAGCGATGGACGCGGCACGGTGCGCCAAGCGCTTCGGTGCCGAGGTCAGCGTGGTATACCGTCGCAGCATGGACGAGCTTCCCGCAAGACGCGAGGAGGTCGAGCATGCGATCGAGGAGGGGATCATTTTCCGCCTCCTTACGAACCCCACGGCCATTCTCGGTGACGATAAGAAAAACGTCACGGGCATTCGCTGCGTGGAAATGGAGCTTGGTGAGCCCGACGCGTCGGGACGCCGCCGTCCCATCGTGAAGGAGGGAAGTGAGTTCGAGCTTGCGGTCGATTGCGTCATCATGGCGCTCGGCACCTCCCCGAATCCTCTCATTAAGTCCACGACGAAGGGACTTGAAACCGAGAAGTGGGGCGGCATTATCACCGACGAAGTAGGACTCACCTCGCGTGAGGGGGTTTACGCGGGCGGTGACGCCGTAACGGGTGCCGCCACGGTCATTCTCGCCATGGGCGCAGGCAAGACCGCCGCCGCCGCGATCGACGAATATTTGCAAGGCTGATATTGGCTAAATGTTTTTTAAATTTTCAACGGATGCGTTATGAGTTCTCAACCAACGCGTTATTGATTTTATAGGCTTTGTGTGCTATAATGGGTATGGAAACGAGGTGACGGCATGAAAAAACAAAGTGCAAATTTGAACTATTTTAAAAAATGGGAGGGGCTTAAGACTCTTGGGCTCGGTATGCTGATCGTGGGCTTTGGAAGCATTTGGTTGGCAAGCTCCTTTTTGATGTATTTTGGCGGTATCGCACTTCTTGCGACGGGCGCAGTGTTGTTTTTGATCGGCAATATCAACCGCTCCACCGAGGAGGAGATCCGCGCGGAGATCGTGCGACGCTCGGAGGGGATCGAATTTCCCGAGGTGGAGACCGAACGGCATTTTTACAAGCGCGTTCCTGAAAAGCAAGAGATTTTGGACTTTTCCGGCTTCTCCTTTTCCGAGGGACTTTGGTTGAAAAAGATGAAGAACGGAAGCGTCGGCTCCTCCACCTACCGTGTGGCACGCGTGCTTTTGCTTACCGATGCGTTTTACGCCAAGACCCGCGAATTTTCGCTCTTGGAGGAGGGTGCGAAGGAGGAAGTGCAGGAGATTCTCTTTTCCTCGGTGGAGGACGTGACGGTGCTTCGTGAGAGCAAGACCTTTTCTTGCGGATCCAAAAGCTTTCCCGTAAAGCTTTGCCGGTTGGTGATCACGTTTGACGGCGGCAAAACGCTTTGCTTGCCTATGGCCGACGACGTATACGTTGACGAGCTTGCCGCGCGACTGAAAAAGACCGTGGCGGCCGAAAAGGGCGAATAAAAAAGAATCGGCAGAAGCCTTGTTTTTCTGCCGATTTTCTGTTATAATACAACTACTTGAGCAAAAGGAGAAAATGATATGAAAAATGAATACAAGATCACAAAAGAATTGATGATGTCTTGGGCAAAGGAATACCATTTGCACGGCAAAGTTCAGATTTTTAATTTTATTTTGTATTGTCTCTTGTTGGTTTGCGGCGTAGCTATGTTGCTTTTTAACCTTGTTGTCGGAGAATGGATTTATTATTACTTAGCAGGACTATCTTTGTTTGTTTCTATATTTCAGTTGTTTTTTTCGCGCTTTGTTGTTTGGAAAAAACGGTATAAAATGTTTTCCAAAACCTACGGTGTAACCGAATGGATGCGCACGACTGAGTTCACGGACGAGGCGATCATTCTTACCGATCACACCTCAGTGAGTCACATACAGTATGAAAACATAGAAAATATCAAAGAAAAGGGCAACCGTGTGATGATATATCTCAATCATAATATGGCACTCCGAATTTACAAAGATGCCTTTATAGAGGGCTCGTGGGAAGAGTGCTTGGAAAAGATCGAGGCTATGCGACATTAATAAAAGAACCCCGACAGACGAAAATGTCTGTCGGGAATTTTTGTTTATGAAAATGTTTTTATGCCCGGTAGTCAAAGCGGTGACCGAGGATGGTAGGCGTGAGCTTTCCGCCCGACATTTCGCAGATGCGGGCGAGTATGGATTCGGCAACCTCGTCCTTGACGGCGAATTTTAAGGTGACGTTGTCGGCGTAGACCGTGTCATCAAGTATCGCGCCGAAGCGCGGGAGCTCGGCGGTAAGCTTTTGGTGGTCGGCGTAGGAGCAGGTGAGCGAGATCTCGGTGTAGCTTTCGTAAGTAACGATTTCTGCCGCATCAAGCGCCATTTTTGCGGCGGCAGCGTATGCGCGCACCAGTCCGCCCGCGCCGAGCAGGATGCCGCCGAAATAGCGCGTGACCACAACGGTGGCATCGTCCACACCCGACTTGCGAATGACGTCAAGCACGGGCATGCCTGCCGTGCCTTGCGGCTCACCGTCATCCGAATAACGCGCCAAAATGCCGTGCTTCATGCTATAGCCGAAAACGTTGTGCGTGGCGTCCTTATGCTTTTGCTTGATTTTTGCCACGAAGGCAAGCGCCTCCTCCTCGGTCCTCGTTGGCTTTGCGTAGCCAATGAAAAGGGAACGCTTTTCTTCAAATTCTGCGCTTGCCTCCTTGGCAAGCGTGGTATAAAGTTCCTCTGCCATAGCTCAATACTCCTCGACTTTAGGGGGGCAGACGTCGTATTTTTTCATCATACCGCGCGCCTTGGCGTCCACGATCGCGGTCACGGTTACGGCACTGTCGCCGTATTCCACGCTTTCCACCGTGGCGTTCTTGTAAAGAATATTCAGCGCACCCTGCTCGGCGTTGGGAATGACGAACACCGCACGCGTTTTGCTTTCGTGCAGGATCTCGTCGATCAGGGTCACGAGTGCCTCCACGCCCTCACCCTCCTTGGCCGAGAGCATGACGTGCCGCTCACTGTCGGTGTTGATCACCGAGGCGATGGGGGCGGCCACGCCCTTGTCGCATTTGTTAAAGACGTAGATGGTGGGCTTATCCGAGGCACCAAGCTCGCCGAGGATCTCACGCGTGACGTGAAGTTGGGCGGGGTATTCCTCGTCCGAAACGTCGGAAAGCACGATCAGAATGTCGGCGTATACCGCCTCATCAAGCGTAGACTTGAAGGCCTTTACGAGATGGTGCGGTAGCTTGCGGATAAAGCCGACTGTGTCGGTAAGAAGCACGCTCTCTCCCGAGGGGAGCGTGTATTTTCGCGTGGTCGGGTCAAGCGTGGCAAAGAGCTTGTCCTCGGCCAAAATGCCCGCGTCGGTCAGGCGGTTGAGAAGCGTGGATTTGCCCGCGTTGGTATAGCCCACGATGGCCACCTTCGGAATGCCGCTTCTGTCGCGCGAGGCGCGCATGGTCATGCGGTTTTTCTCCAGCTCGCGAAGCTCCTCCTCAAGCGCGGTGATGCGGCGTTTCATGTGTCGCTTGTCACTTTCCAGCTTGGATTCACCGGGGCCTCGCGTGCCGATGCCGCCGCCCAAACGCGAAAGCTCGTTGCCTTTTCCGATCAGACGGGGCGCGGTATATTTGAGCTGCGCAAGCTCAACCTGCAGCTTTCCTTCGCCCGTGGTCGCGTGCAGGGCAAAGATATCGAGGATCAGCATCGAGCGGTCGATCACGCTCGCGTCCTCCAGCTCGTCCTCAAGGTTTCGGATCTGCGAGGGCGAGAGATCGCCGTCAAAGATGACGAGGTCGATCTCGTTTCCGTCGCAAAGCTCCTTCAGCTCCTTCACCTTGCCGCTTCCGATCACGGTACGGACATCGGGGGTGTCCTTGGTCTGTATCAGCCGTGCGAAGACCTCGCCGCCTGCGGTGTCGAGCAGACGGGCAAGCTCGTCAAGGCTTTTTTCGGTTTCTGCCATGTCGGCATTGTCGCGGCAAAGGGCCACAAGCACCGCACGGCTGTTTTTGATTTCTTGATTTTCCAAATTCTCGTTTCCTTTCTAAACAATAAGGGCAAGTTATGTATGCACACAACTCGCCCGATTGCTTTGAATTTGAAATTGCAAAAGAGGAAAGCTTACTTGGAGGAAGCTTCCAGTCTCTTCTTGAACTTATCAACTCTACCGCCTGCATCAACGAATTTCTGCTTACCGGTAAAGAAGGGATGACACTTCGAGCAAATTTCAACTCTCATTTCTCCGCCATTGGTGGACTTGGTCGTAACGGTTTCGCCGCAAGCACACTTGATGGTCACTTCTTCGTAATTCGGATGGATTCCGGACTTCATTTATTTAACACCTCACTTTACAAGTATTCGCAATGGACTATATTATATCACAGGTTTTTTCAAAATGCAAGAGATTTTACAAAAAAAAATAAATTTTTTTCAAAAATTACAGCTTGCCGTCGATTTCTCGGCGTAAATGTGCGATTATTTTCTTTTCAAGGCGGGAAATATAGGACTGTGAAATGCCGAGGCGGTCAGCAACCTCCTTTTGCGTCAGCTCTTCACCGCCGTCAAGGCCAAAGCGAAGAGAGACGATCTCGCGCTCACGCGGAGCAAGCGTTGCCACGGCTTGTCGGAGAATTGCACGTTCCTCGTTTTGTTCGATCTCGTAAAGAATATTGTCCTCGTCGCCCGCAAGCACGTCCGACAGAAGAAGCTCGTTTCCGTCCCAATCGACGTTTAGCGGCTCGTCGATGGAGATCTCGCTTCGGAGGTTTCCGTTTTTGCGTATGTACATGAGGATCTCGTTTTCAATGCAACGCGAGGCATAGGTGGCAAGCTTGATGTTTTTGTCGGGGCGAAAGGTGGCGATGGCCTTCGAGAGTCCGATGGTGCCGATGGAGACGAGATCCTCGATTCCGATCCCCGTATTTTCGAAGCGTTTGGCAATATAGACCACGAGTCGAAGATTGTGCTCGATGAGTCGTTTTTTGGAAGCTTCGTCAAGCTCTCCCTCCAAAAGTGCGCTCTCCTCCTCTCGCGCAAGGGGCGGGGGAAGGACGTCGGGGCCGTTGACATAATAGATGCCGCGTCGACGGAGCCGCCCGAGGCACTTGGCACAAAAAAAGCGTATTTTCCAAATCAAGTGGTGCATGATTTTTCCTTCTTTCATTATTGCTATGATCGTGGTTGAGAGGAGCGGTGCGCTATACGACAAGCTCGGGAGGGACGAGGGCTTTACAGTCGTGCGGCGCACCGCCAAGCTCGGCAAAGCCGACGAGGGCATCTACCTTGTGAGCTTCTTTTTCGTTTTTTATAAGTATAGTATCGGGCTTGAGTGCAAGCAGAATGCTTTCGGCGTTGGCGCTTTGCAGCGGAATCACGCGGATGCGGCTCCGCAAGGATGGCGGAATGTCATCGGGGCGTGTTTCCTCCCGAAAAAGACGCGTGTCAATATTGGCAGGCAGAAGAAGGGGCAACAAACTTTTGTCAAGCAGAAGGACACGCCTGCCGTCGAGTGGATCCGAGAGCAGATTGCCACTGTCGCAAAAGGCAAGGCATGCAATGTGTCGCCGTCCCAGCCAAACCTCAAGGCGAAGCGTACGGATCTGCGCCCGTCTATGTAGAAATCTTCCGCCAAAGAGGGCGGCCGCTCCCGAAAGAGCACCGACGGGGATCAGTACCCAAAGCGGAATGTCCGCGCTTGCCTCCAAGTCGGAAAGCGGGGGTGAGAGACGGTTTAGCAGCGAAAAGATCGCGGTCATCATGCCGCCAAGCAAAATGGAAGCAAGAAAGTAGGCGGCGGTGAGGATGGGGAGCGTGCGCCGCGAATCGCCGCGCGCGGCAAAGGCAATAAGACAGATAGCAATGCCGCAAAGAAGATCGAGAAGCATTCCGACAAGTCCGTCCGGCAGAAAAAGCGCCACGACGGAATAAACGCCGCCAAGCGCCGATGCCTGCGTGAATCGAAAGGGCGAAAGCGGGCGCGATAACAGCTTTGCTACAAGAAAAAGACAGAGGAAGTCCATGCTGAAATTGATGAGAAAAAACAGGTCACCGTAAACGGTTTGTTCCACTTCCTCGCCTCCTTTGCAATTTCCTTGCTTTTATCATAACAAAAAGAAACTGTAAAAAATGTCACAATATAGCTGTCATAAAAAATTAAAGTCTCGGTTCTCTCAAGGACGATGTCCCAATAAATTGAAGTTTATCGGTCTGACTATGCTTGTGCAAACGAGGCGCATAAACCAAGCCTCCCTCCGAGAGGGAGGGGGACCACCCTTGGCGGTGGAAGGAGCCTGCGCGACTTCATTATGCTTGCAGACTTTATTGTCGCGCGGGCTCCCTCAGTCGCCTACTCGGCGCCAGCTCCCTCCCGGAGGGAGCCTTTCATACTATGCCGCTCATCTAAGCGTAGCCGTTCAAACACACCGATAAATCAGAATTTGAAGAAAAATAAAAAAGTTTTGCAAAAAAAGAGTGTTTTCTCTTTTTTTTGCGTATTTTATTTATACAAAGTAATATTTAATATGAAAAAAACGTTTTTGGAGGTGTCGTATGTCAAATATTTGCCATTTGTTTTTGGAGCGCGAGCGCGAAACGCTTTCGCCTTATGCTTTTTTGACGGAAAACACCAAGGGGCGTGATTTTCCGCATACGCCCTGCGATAACCGCACCGAGTTTCAACGTGACCGTGACCGTATCATTCATTCGGAGTCCTTCCGATGCCTGATGGGAAAAACGCAGGTCTTTTTGGCTCCCAACGACGCGCATTACCGCACCCGGTTGACACACACGCTTGAGGTATCGCAGATCGCGCGCATTATCTGCCGTGCGCTTCGGCTCAATGAAGATCTCTGCGAGGCTATTGCACTTGGACACGACCTCGGACACACGCCCTTCGGACACGCGGGCGAGGAGGCCATGCAGAAGTGCTATTCTTCCGATTTTACACATTATAAACAGAGCCTGCGCGTCGTGGAAAAGCTGGAGCGCAACGGCAAGGGCCTCAATTTGACGTGGGAGGTGCGCGACGGCATCGTGAACCATACGGGTAAGTGCCGTGCGTCCACGCTTGAGGGCTTGATCGTCAAATACGCCGACCGCATTGCTTACATAAATCATGATATTGACGACGCCTTCCGTGCAGGAATACTCAAGCAAGAGGATATTCCCGCTGAGATTCGACGCACGCTTGGCGACCAACATAGCAAACGAATCAACACCATGGTGACCTCGGTGATCCGTTACAGTACCGATAAAAATGAGATCGGCATGGACGCCGAGATTCAAGAGGCGACCGATAATCTTCGACAGTTTATGTTTGAAGCGGTCTATTCCAATCCGATCGCCAAGGGAGAGGAGTGCAAGTCCAAGGAGATCTTGATGCGCCTTTTCGATTATTACGTACAGAAGCCCGAAAAAATGCCGTCCATGTATTTTAAGCATACTCTGGAGGAGCCGATCGAGCGTTGCGTTTGCGATTATATTTCCTCCATGACCGACCGATATGCGATCGAATGCTATAAGGAGTTGTTTATTCCGGAGGTCTGGAGGGGCTGATGGCGATTCCAAGAGAAGTCATTGAGGAGATCCTGTATCGTACGGATATTGAGGAGTTGGTCGGCTCTTACGTTACGCTGAAGCGTGCGGGCTCCAATCTGACGGGGCTTTGTCCCTTTCACAGTGAAAAAACGCCCTCCTTCAGCGTTTCGCCGGCCAAGAAGTTCTTTTACTGCTTTGGCTGCGGCGCAGGCGGAGACGCTATTACCTTCGTGATGAAGGCGGAAAATCTTGATTATCCGCAGGCGGTAGAGTTTCTTGCCAAACGCGCGGGGATCAAGATTCCCGAAAACGGAAAACGCGAGGACGGCATGTCGCGCGAGCGCGTGTTTGCCATGAATCTCGAAGCGGCGAAATTTTTCCGAAAATGCCTTTTTGATCCCAAATACGGGCAGGAGGGCATGGAATATCTGCGCGGTGCGCGCCGTCTTTCGACCGACGTAATCCGACGCTTTGGGCTTGGTTTTTCCCCGAATACGTTCGGTATGCTGACCGAGCATATGCACAAATGCGGCTATCGTGACGAGGAGCTGATTGCAGGCTTCCTTTGCGGCAAGAGTCAGAAAACGGGGCGGTCTTACGACTATTTCCGAAACCGTGTGATGTTTCCCATTATTGACGTGTCGGGTAACGTTATCGCTTTTGGCGGACGCGTGATGGACGATTCGAAGCCGAAATATTTGAATTCGTCGGATACGCCGGGCTTTAAGAAAAGCAAAAATCTGTTTGCCTTGAATTACGCCAAGAACAACTGCGCCGAGCAGATGATTCTTTGCGAGGGCTATATGGACGTGATCGCCTTGCACGCCGCGGGCTTTGAAAACGCGGTGGCAACGCTTGGTACGTCACTCACCTCCGAGCAGGCGCGGTTGATGACGAAATACACCAAAAAGGTCATTATCTCATACGACTCAGACGAGGCAGGACAACGGGCGGCCGACCGTGCCATTCGTCTCTTGGGTGAGGTTGGACTTGACGTTCGCGTGCTGCGGCTGACGGGAGCCAAGGATCCCGATGAATATATCAAATTGTACGGTGCGGACAGGCTGAGATCGCTTCTCGGTCAAAGCAAAACGTGGTTTGATTTCAAGTGGGAGTCAATCGGTTCGAGATATAATTTTGCGGTCCCGTCCGATCGCATTAAGGCGTCGGAGGAGGCTTGCGCGATCATTGCGGGCGTCAGCTCGTCGATCGAACGCGAGGTTTATATTTCGCAGATCGCGGAGCCGTTGGGACTTCCCACCGAGGTCATTAAGAGCAATATAGAGCGCGAGATCGGAAAACGGCGCGCCGAGGCCAAGCGGAAGGAAGGGCAGGATGCCAAGCTTTCCATTCGAAATTACGGTGACCGTACCAATCCCGACGCGGCCAAAAACATTGCCGCAAACGCTGCCGAGGAGGCTATCCTCGGGATGCTCCTTCTTTACGAGGAGCATAGAAGTGCAGTGCTTGGCGGTAAGGTCGCACTTTCGGCAGAGGATTTTTGCACGTCGCTCGGCAAACGGATCTTTGAGGCGGTTATGCGTCTTCAGGCCTCCGAGGGCGGTTTCCTCTTTTCCTTGCTCGGTGAGGGCTTTACGCCCGATGAGATGGGAAGGATGCAAAAATATATACAGACGCGTTCTCAACTGACCGAAAACGGCC
>JAZTWS010000048.1:0-8628 GCA_045636005.1 Eubacteriales bacterium
TGCGCGGCAGACGTACCGCGATCAGCACCATGGCAGATAAGCTCGGCGAGACCGCGCTTGACCTGCAGAACGGTGAGATCTATATCTCGCACGGCGATTGCCTCGCAGATGCACAGCTTCTCGCCAATATGCTCGAAGATAAATTCGGCTGCCACGTTGAGCTCATCACCGACGTCGGCACCGTCATCGGCGCGCACTCGGGTCCGGGCACGCTGGCGCTCTTCTTCCTCGGAAAAGAAAGATAAAAAAGGTGGAACACCATGGCAAAAAAAGATAACCAGAAAAAGAATGACAGCGGTCTGAATCTCAAGTATCTCGGCGGTCTGCTTCTTAAGAAAATGGTTAGAGGCGGAGCTCGCGAGCTTCGCTCCAACGCCGAAGAGGTCAATAAGCTCAACGTCTTCCCCGTTCCCGACGGCGACACGGGCGACAATATGCGCATGACCATCGAAAGCGGTCTTGCCGCCATCGAAAATATGGATTCCGACGACTTGGCCGAGATCATGAAGGCGCTCTCGCACGGTATGCTTCTCGGTGCGCGCGGCAATTCCGGCGTCATTCTCTCGCAGTTTTTTGCAGGGGTCTCCAAGGGACTCGAAACCTCCAAAACGGCCGACCCCGCCACGCTCGGTCAAGCACTTGAGCTTGGCGTGCAAAAGGCCTACGCCTCGGTCGTGACCCCCACTGAGGGAACCATTCTCACCGTGGCGCGTGAGGCGGTGGAATACGCTACCGCCCGTATCACCCCCGAAAGTACCATCCGTACGTTTTTTGCCGATCTTGTGAGCGAAATGCACGCGTCGCTTGACCGTACACCCGAAATTCTCACAGTTTTGAAGGAAGCGGGCGTGGTCGACAGCGGCGGCGCGGGACTTTTCTACATCATGGACGGCTTCAATCGCGTGCTGAACGGCAATGAGGTGGCCGATGCCCCCGAAACCGAGCGCGCGCTCCCCAAGCCTGCCGCTCCCACCACCTTTGCCTTTAACAAGGACAGCGAGATGACCTTCGGCTATTGCACCGAATTCTTGCTTCAGCTTCAAACCTCGAAAACCGACGTAGAAAACTTCGACCTTGAGGCACTCAAGGACTTCCTCTCGCAAAACGGTGACTCGATCGTGGCATTTCTCGTGGATAGCATCGTCAAGGTACACGTCCACACCTTCACGCCCGAAATCGTTCTCGGTCATTGCCGTAAGTTCGGTGAATTTTTGACCATGAAGATCGAAAATATGTCGGTTCAGCATACCGAGCTTGGCGAAAACGCCCCCGATGCCAAGAGCGAGAAGGACGAGAAGACCGCAGTCTCCGAAGAACCCAAGCAACCGAAAAAGCCCTTCGGCGTGGTTGCCGTTTGTCACGGCGTTGGCATGGAGGAGCTTTACCGCGAGCTTGGCACCGACGTGATCATTCGCGGCGGTCAGACGCACAACCCCTCCACCAATGAATTTTTGGAGGCTTTTGCCAAAATAAACGCCGAGCATATCCTCGTGCTTCCCAATAACGGCAATATTCTGATGGCGGCAGGTCAGGCTGCCGAGCTTTATGAGGATGCCGCGATCCACGTTATAAAGAGCAAGAGCGCGGCCACAGGCTATGTGGTGCTCTCCTCGCTCGATCCCCAAAACGCAAGCCCCGAGGAAAATCTTGCCGCAGCCGCCGAAGCTCTCGCGCGCGTGACTGCAGGCTACGTTTCCCCCGCAATCCGCGACGCGCAGATCGGCGGCGTTACCGTACACACGGGTGACACCATCGGCATCATCGCGGGCGATATCGTGCTCTCGTGTACCGATCGCATCACGGCCGCTTGTGAGTTGGCCGACAAGATGCTCGCCCTGCCCGACAAATTTATGCTGACGGTATTTTGCGGCAAGGACGCAAGCGACGCGGAGCGTCAAGCCCTTGAGGCAAAGCTCACCGCCGCACACAAGGACGCCGAGATCTACTTCATCGACGGCGGCCAGGATATCTACCCCTATCTTTTCGCAGTAGAATAATACAATACAAAAAGGGACGAAGTCACATGGCTTCGTCCCTTTTGGCTTCTTAAAAAACATCAAACTTTCATAGCATCACTCTTTTACAAACAGAAGCTTCATATCAAAGGGCTCACTGGCAATAAAGAGAATGTTATCGTATTGATTTTCTTTGATAAGCTCAATCACACTATCGCTATAATAATCGGCTTGGTTATCACGAATATCCAACACGTCCACGCGTCCGATCGACTGCGCCAAATACGGCACAACCACGTTGGCAAACGAATCCTTGATGATCAACACGCGGTGGTCGTCCTCAATGCTTTCATTTTGTATGCTGACATATGCGGAGTTTGCATAAATATACGCCGCATACGCATTGAAGGGCCACTGCCCCTTGTCATCCAATTTTTGTTTGTTTATAAAAATATCGAAGCCACCCTCAAGATCAATATTTTTGCTCGGAATGGCAAAACGGTAATGCATATCCGTTTTGGGGTAATAGACCTCCATGTCCTCCGCAGACACAAAGGCCCCCGTAGAATTGGTTCCTATACTTCCCAGCAAAACATCTTCATACACGACGACCTCATAATTTTCATCGTCATATATCTCGGTATCAATATTGTAAGCATAGGCTTGGTTCAAATACTCACTTACCGCCTTTGCCGCAGAAATACCGCACGCAGTCTTCCAGTGATGATCCGTTTTATAAAACAACTCACGGTCCACACCGTCTTCTATCCATACGTTAACACACGGTATGCCGTATTCCGCCAATTTTTGTGCCACATATCGGTTCGGATTGGTGAGAGTATCGGGCCGCAAGCCAATCGGACACTGTTGCATCAGTGCGTAAGATTTGTTCGGGACGTTGATGTAAGTGACGTCAACCCCCTCTTGCTTTACGATCTCGGCAAACTCGTTCAAATAACATAATCTCTTCTCTATGTTTTTTTGGGCTTCGGCAAGCGACGCATCATCCTCCACATAGGTGAGCATCCCTTGGTCGAGCTTTACAAAAGTGGTTCCGGGAATATATCCCATCCCAATTGCGCGACAAAAAGAAGCGTTCAATTTCAAAAAAGAATCTTCCAGCACAAAGGATGGCAACGAAGATATGGAACTCGTCAAAGCGTGCCACGTATTTTCAAAATTCTTTACCAAGGAGGGCTCGTCTGCCGCTTTTTTCTCGTCATCGGCGTGCAATGCGTTTACCTCCGCTTGAATTGCGGCCCACCCGTCAATGTATTCTGTCTTTTTGCCCGTCTCGTCCGACGGTCCCGAAAACTTATGTAAAACGGCGGATCCGATACCAAACAAATAGTTGGCAAACATAAAGAATATAAAAATCAAAAACAAAACGGAAAATCCGTATTTTTTGCTGAATAAAATTACTTTTTTCATATATTTTTCCTAAAAGTTAAAATAGATAAAAGGGTTATAGCTGGATCGGAACATGAAAGAAACCGAAAGCAGCATAAGAAGCAACAGTACGATATACCATAGGAAATCCAAATTCTTTTCTGTCAGCTTCTCCTTTGCTTTTTTGGCAAGAGGTGTGCTGAACACCACACCCAAAAGAAGTATAACGGAAAACCGTTGCAAATACCACAAGAAATCTTCTCCTCCAAAGCTTGCCATATCAAAGGAAAACATTTTAGCTATATACAAGAAGGCAGCTCCCATGCTTTCCGCACGAAAGATCACCCAGCTTATGATTACCACAAGCAAAGTATAAAGATTTCCCACATATTTAAATACTTTGTCAAGCTTCAAAAATTTTTCAAGGAGAAGGAAGACAAAGAAGTAAAGACCCCAAACAATAAACGTCCAGTTCGCGCCGTGCCAAATTCCCGTACAAAGCCACGTTACAAAAAGATTAAAAATGTGTCGAGGTGTGCTTACGCGATTTCCGCCAAGCGGAATATAAACATAGTCTCGAAACCATGTACTCAAGGAAATATGCCATCTTCTCCAAAAATCCGTAACCGATCTTGCAACATAAGGATAATTAAAGTTTTCCTCAAAACGAAAACCAAACATTTTTCCAAGTCCGATTGCCATGTCCGAGTAAGCGGAAAAATCGAAATAGATCTGTAGCGTATATGCAATCGCCGCAAGCCAAAGAAATGCCGTGGTAAGCTCTGTCTCCTTCATTGCATAAACCGTATCCGCCAAAAAACCAACGTTATTGGCAATCAACATTTTCTTCGCCAAACCCACGGTAAACCGTTCAACGCCCTCCGAAAAGAGATCCCAGCTTTCTTTCCGCCCCACGATCTGCTGCTCCACAGTAGAATACCTTACGATAGGTCCGGCAATCAACTGCGGGAAAAGCGAAATATACAGGCCCAAATAGAACGGATTTTTTTGAGGCTTCGCATTTTGACGATAAACATCTATAACGTACGACATAGCCTGAAACGTATAAAAGGATATGCCGATCGGCAACGCAATGGCTGTTTTTACCAACTCTCTTTGGAACAGAAAGCTTGCGATTCCCAACGAAAAATCAAGATATTTAAATACAAACAAAAAAGAAAGATTAAACAAGATACAGGCAATTAAAAACACCTTTTTGTTTTTGCCATTCATAAAAAAGCCAAAAAAGTAATTAACCGCCATCGAAACAATCATAAGGAAAACAACGATCGGCTCACCCCATGCATAAAAAAACAAACTGCCTAAAAGCAAAAGAATGTTTTTAAGAACAATATGTTTACGACAAACGGTATAATACAAAAAAAGAATTGCAGGTAAAAACAAAAACAAAAAAACAGTCGATGAAAAAACCATTCTATTCGTTCCTTTTCGGCAATTGTTTTATTTTATCATTTATTATGTATTATATCACAAAACGCTTGTATTGTAAAGGGCTTCCATACACAAATCCTTTCATATTTATATTCTTGTAAAGATTTGGCTCTTTCCTTCATCTCCTATGCATATCTTTTCCTTCCTTTGAGCCCGGACATAAAAACACCTCCTATGATAGCTCTTTACTTCTACCATAAGAGGTGCTTTTTGTCTATTGTCTGTTTTTAACGGACTTGTTCACATCACTTGCAGTGCCTTTCGCTTTGTAAAACGAATCGAGCATTGCCTTAACCAAGAGCAACCATACTAAATACGAGAGCGAACAGAGCAACCGTTTCGCAAAGACCGACGACGGTGATGTACTGCGAGAAGCCCTTTCCGGTCTCGGCCAGCGCGTCGGCACCTGCGGCACCGGCTTTTCCCTGATAGATCGCCGAGGCGGCCATTGCCACACCCGAAGCAATACCAAGACCAAAGAGGAAGGCGGGGTCGGCCGACGAAGCCTTCATCTGCTGCATCAAAAGGAAGCCGTAGATGGTCTGCGTAAGGGGTGCACCCGCGAACACGGTAAGAATAAAGGGAGCAGCCTTATTGCTCATATAACACTTCTTCCAAGCGCCGATCGACGCCTGTCCTGCAAATCCGATACCGATTGCCGAGCCAAGTGCGGCAATACCCATAGCCAATGCGGTTCCTAACATTCCCAAGTTCATAACGTTTCTCCTTTATAATCCATTTTTTCTTGAAAGGGTTTGAATTTATGTCCCGACCAGGACATATCCAGATGCGACGAAAATTCCAGCGTGTTCAGTCGAATGCCGTGAACGATCACCGACAGCACGTTGAGTATCATATTGAGACCGTGACCGAACACCAAAAGCACGATGGCCACGATCATAAACATAAAGTTGCCAAGCAGCGGCCCCGCAAGCTCGTTAACCGTAGCCGATATAGCCGCGCCCGCAAGCCCGACGGCCCAAAGACGTATGTACGAAACAATGTCCGAGAACACGTTTACTACGCCCAAAAGCACCGACACAATGTTTTTCAAGCTGGAAAGCACCGACTTTATCACGCTTCCCTCGTAGTTCGAGAAAACAAAGCTTAACACAAAGCCAAGGCCTATAAGCGCGATCGCAACCGTGCCGACGGGAATACCGCCGATCACAAGCCCGAAGCTGAACACCTCGGCGTTCACCACAAGGCTTAACACCAGATAGTAAATGCCCAAAAGCTGAAGGATCGAGCCGATGTCGCCAAGAATCTTCAAAGAGCGTCGATTGCGAAGCGCCCCCTTGATGTGCGCCACCGTAAGCTGAACGAGTGCCAACGAGAAGCAGAAGATCTGCAGATTTTGCGCGGTGGTAAGTCCCACGTTGCCCGACGTCCAGAACGGTTGCCAAAGCTTATCCTCATACACGTTCGAGATCACGGGGATCGACAGGCTCTTCAGCCACGCGGGGAGCTGCTCGGGCGAGAGGCCGAACCAGGTGCAAGTGAGCGTACCCCAAAGCACCGTGGATAAACCAAACAAACCAATCAGCAAAAAGGCGGGAGCGATCGGCTTTTTGGCGATGAGGGCCTTGACGATCGGGATCGCGGCAACCGCAGAGATCAAAAGTCCGTAGCCGCCGTCACCAAAAATAATGCCGAAGAAAATAAGTATAAACGATAAAAACCAACCCGAAATGTCGTATTCAAAATAACCGGGTACGGTACCGAGGAAGTCGGTAAGCGGATAAATGAGGCTGACAAACTTATTGTTTTTCAGCTTGGTGGGGACGTTGTCCTCCTCGCTCGGCTCCTCGATGAGAAGTCCCCACGCGTTGTCGCGTGCCGTCTTCTGCAATTTTTCGAGATTTTCTGCCTCAATATAGCCCCTGAAGTAAGCAACCGAAAGAGGTCCTTCTTCGGACAGGCTTTCGTTTTCCATACCCGTGGCATAGGTCTCAAATTCGATCTCCTGTCCACAGGCATCAAGTGCGCGCTTGATGCTTGCCGCGTAGACGGACAAGGCGTCGATGCGCGCAATGATGGCTTGGATGCGGTCGCTTATCGCCGCAATCTCTCGGCGCATGTCCTCGGTGGAGGCCTGCGGCAGCTCGAAGCGGTAGCCTTCAAGCTTGGTCGCCATCTCCTCCTCGCCCTCCGCACCCGTGCGGTGCCAAAGGAAAAGCACACTTGAACGCGTGGTGCCTACTCTTACGGTGGTAAGCGAGGCGTCCAATTTTTCGTATTCCTTGCGCGGCATTTCGTAGAACGAAAGCGCAATACCCTTCGCGGCCAGCATCTCCACGTCGCGCGGATCCGACTCGCCCCAAGCTTTCACACGGTCAAGCTCGGCTCGCGTGGCGAGCATTTGGGCCTGACACGCCTTTTTTTCCTCGGTAAGAGCGTGTATTTCACCCGCAATCTCCAAGGTCTCGGCAAGCGTGACTTCCTTGCTCTCGACGTTTTTGGTCTTTCCAAGCGCAAAAAGCGCACCTTCAAGCAAGGAGACCTTCTCCACAAGCGATGCAAGTCGCTCACCCGATCCCTCGGTGATCTCGATATGAACAAGTCCCAAGGCCCGAAGCGTTTTCAGCGCCTCTTGCTTTTTCTCTCCCAAAAGAAAGAGAGAGACCTTTTTCATTGGTACGATCATAGCGAATACACCTCCTTTTCGGCGGCAGCCGCGTCACGAAGCGCGATCTTCCGCTTGGAGATCTTGGAACGAACCACGGCGCTGACCTGTTGGTCGGCCATGTAAATGGATATTTTTTTGATATTTGCCTCGGTTTCGGGAATCTTCACCTTTTCAAACAGGTTGACTCTCTGCGAAGTTGCACGAAGCTCCTCCTCCAAAAGCCGCACCTGTTCGTCAAACACCTCGGCCTCAAGGTCGAGCAAGATCGCCTTTTCCATATGGTTGGCGGCAAGATCGACCCAAAGGGGTGTGGCATACAGATCGTAGTCACCTCTCATGAAGTCGGCTCCCTCAAAGGTGGGGATCGCCACGCCCGCAATGTTTCCGCTTCCTTTGCGGATATTGCTTACCGTAACGACGCCCGCGGGGAACGCGTCCTTTTCACTAAAGACGGCGATCCAATCCCGAAAGCCTCGCTCCAGCTCCTCCTTTTCCTTTCGCACGGCGCGTGCGCGTAGCTCGATCGTGCGGATCTCGGATTGAAGCTGTTGCTTTTTTAAGGTCAATGTCGGCAAATATCGGCGGTACATCTTGAGCGCGTCCTTTTGTACCTTTAACTCATTTTTTGTTAATTTGATTTTTGCCAAAACTCCGAACCTCCCTATTTACGAACCCAAAAGGCGTCGGTAAGCTCGGATTTAATACCGGTCTCGTCCTTCTCGAAGCAGTCCCCGAGGATCTCCCAGCCAAGATCCAGCGCTTCCTCGAGCGTCAGATTGACCGACAGATCCATCAGCTTATTCTCGAAAAGCTCACCGTATTTCAGAAGCTTTTCGTCCCAGCGATTCATCGAGAAGCCCATGTTTTTCTTCTCCAAGGTCTCCTTGTAGGAGGAATACAGACGGATCATGGCGTCCATAAGCGCGCGGTGATCCTTACGGGTCTTGCCGTTTACGTTCTGCTTCAGACGCGAAAGCGAGCCGAAGGGCTCGATGCGTCCGCCCTTGAGATAATACTGTCCCTCGGTAATGTAGCCCGTGTTATCGGGAACGGGGTGCGTTACGTCGTCACCCGGCATTGTGGTAACCGCCAAAACCGTAACCGAGCCCGAATCGGCAAAGTCAACTGCCTTTTCGTAACGCGCGGCAAGCTGAGAATACAGGTCGCCGGGGTAGCCTCGGTTGGAGGGAACCTGTTCCTGCG
>JAZTWS010000049.1:0-19582 GCA_045636005.1 Eubacteriales bacterium
GTTTCGCTCGGCTTTTTTGGGGCGATGTCATATAAAGATTTGAGGTTTGAACAAATCAAAATTTGAATGGTTTTTGGGGGCTTTGCTTTTATTTTAGGGCTTTTACCTCGTTGGGTTCAAGATGCAGACTGAAGGTTTGGTCGCGGCAGACGCAGATGCAGTCGATTGCCTCGTCCGTGACATTCGCCACGCGCACCGAGCCTCCGTAAAGGTCGGTGAACACGCGCGTACCTTCGGTTACGGTGAATACGCGCTCGCCGTTGATGCTTCCGGTGGTAACGCCATTTCCTGCTTTGACGAGATACACGTCATTTCCCCAAGTGAAGCGATACTCCGACGAGACATCGCCCGGGCCGAGACAGCCCCAGCAAACCGTTTCGCGATCGGCGTACACGCCGAAAAAGCGTTTGATTACTTCAAGAACGGCTGACGCGGTGGGGACGTACTGTGCCTCGCGGTCGGTATTTTGCGGGCATCCCGTCAAGACGTCAAAGGTCACGGGGAAAAGCGCGTCCTCGCCTGTGGCGCAAAGCAGCTTTTTGCCAAGCTCGGTCAAAAGCGAGTAATAGCCGTATTTTTCAAGCGCGGGAATGGCGCGGCGGTAGGTCACGCCACGCGGATTTCCGCAAAATTCATTTTGGGGGTCGAAAAGCGAATGATTGCGAGCAATCGAGGGGAGTGGCATAGGCGTCCAGAATTCCTCTTTGTTTCGAAGGTGGTGTTTTACGAGGGCGTCTGCCATGGGTTGATCGGCCGCGCCGAAATAAAGAAGTTGAAGATTGTTGATCGACAGGGCACTGAGGATACCGCCGCGATAATCGCGGTCAAAGCAGGCGTGGAAGCCGCCCAGCCACAAAAAGCCGCGGATCTTTTTGGCAACGGTGTTGGCCTTTTCGAGCCATGCGGTTGCTTCCTCTTTTTTGCCCAGCATCAAGGCAAGCTCGGAAAGCGTTGCGCGGATGCTGTACGCCTCTGCCATAAGGGAAAAGGATTCCACGGGGAAGGGAGAGTCGGAGTGCTCCTCGTCGTTCTTCATTCCGATGATCGAAGGAAAACGGTCGGCACCGACATCCTCCTCGGCTTCGCTTTCGTGGAAAATTTCCAAGCTGCCGTTGGCGTTTTGGTCATGCATTTTCCAAAGATACGCGTCAAATTGACAAAGCGTATCGTACAACTGCTTACTGTAAGCGGAGTTCTTGTTTTTGACGAGATAACAAAGCTTTACGGCCTCCTCGGCAAAGCTGAAGCCTGTTATGGTCTCATAAGAGGGATAGATACGGGTGTCCTTGCAAGAAAGCGCAGAGGCAAGCCTGCCGTCCTTACGCGGTGTGACGAGAAAGGCGCGTACCGAATCAATGGCAACATTCGTGTCATAATCCGCAAGTGTTTCGGCACTCATCAGGCTATAATTCAGCGTGGCGGTGTGGCCGCTTGGTGAATCGGTGAGCAATTTTCGGTCGCCAAAGTTTTTAACGGCCGAGAGGAGTGTATCCTTGGCACACGCATACAAGCGGTCGAGCCTTTTGTCCGTCGTGCGAAAGCTGACGTTTGTGTGGATCATAAGGAACCTCCTTTCTTGTTCATTTGGATTATAAGTGGATAAACTACAATTTTATGGAAATCACGATTTTTTATTTTATGTAATTGCGGTAGAGATAGGCGGCGTCCTTTGCGCTGTTGAGCGACGAGGAGGCAGAGCCGAGAATGGCAATGTATTCGTTGCCGTTTTCATCGATGGCGAGAGCCGCTTGACAACTTTTCGCTTCATCGGTATAGCCCGTCTTTCCGCCAATCACGGTCACACCGTTGGCAAGCTTGGGGGAAATCCCGTTGTCCTTGAAGCGATCGACAAGCGTGGAGTTGGAGAAGGTCATGCGGTAGGTAGCATACTGACCGTCCTTATAATAGCCAAGGTAAGTGACGTAGGTTTCGGTCATGACGATGGTGCGGAAAAGCTCGTTTTCGAGCGCTTTCGCAAAAATAACCGTCATCTCTGCAGGTGTAGTATAGTGGTTTTTGTCATGCAGGCCGTTGGCATTGGTGAAATGCGTGGAGGTAAGGCCAAGCTCCTCGACCTTTTCGTTCATGAGTGTGGCAAAGGCGGCTTCGTTTTCTGCCGCTTCCATTACGAGCATCAAAACGGCATCGGTGTCCGACTCCAAAAGCATGGCGTACATACACTGCTCCACCGTGAGAAGATCGCCTTGGTCAATGCCGACGCGTGAGCCCTCGGGATATTGTTTTTTGATGGTTTCCGTTAGCGTGAGCTGCTTGTCCAGCGAGGACGAAAGTCGATCGTACGCCACGAGGAAGGTCATGATCTTGGTAAGCGAGGCGGGATACATGATCTCATTGCCGTTTTTGACGGCTACGGCCTTTAAGGAGTCGGCCTCGGTGAGAAGCACGAATTTCGAGTGCAGCTCGCCCGTGATGCCCACGGCCTCGGAAAGCCCGTTTACCTGAAGCGCAGGGAAGATGGGCGGATCGTTGTTTTCAATCGTATCGGCGGGCGTGGTTTCCTCCGGCGACTTTTCACGGCCGATGCTCGAAACGAGAAGAAAAACGGCCACAATGAGCAAAAGCAGAAGCAGTCCTGCCAAAAACGTGGGGTTGCGGAAAACCGAATGCTTTTTGGGCTTGACGGGGAAAAGACTGCTATGCGTAAGCGTGAGGTCGTCACGGCTTTGCGTGCTTTCGGCATTCTTTTTCAGGTCAATGACTATGGTTTTGCCGTCATCATGCTGTTCCATATATAAACTCTCCCTAATATTATCAATATCAATATATTGCCATTATATCATATTTTTACCCAAAATGCAAGAGGGGGAGTTGACACTTTTTGAAAACTGTGATATAATAAATTATAATTTTTTATTTTCTCGGAGGAAAGAATGAAAAACTGGAGAAAACTTTGGCTTTTGGCCGTTTTTGCACTGCTTTTGGCCGTTGTGCTTGGCGTTTCGGCATCTGCAGAGACGATGAACGGCACCTGCGGCAACGAAGGAGACAATCTTACGTGGTCGCTTGACACCGAGAACGGTGTGCTTACGGTAAGCGGCACGGGGAAAATGAAGAACTTTTCTAACGTGGGTAAGGCTCCGTGGGCGGCTTACGGCGATTCGATCCGCGAAGTGAAGATCGAAGCCGGTGTGACGAGTGTGGGCCGTTGGGCATTTGCGGATTGCGCGGCACTCAAGACGGCAACGCTCCCTGAGGGACTTACGGCCGTCAGCTACGGCGCGTTTGAGAAATGTGTTGCACTTACAACGATTTCGCTTCCCTCGACGCTTAAGACCATCGGTTTTGGCGCATTCCAGGGCTGTAAGAGCCTTGTGGCCGTAACCTTGCCCGAAGCGTTGACGCTTCTTGACGGCAAGGCGTTTTCCGGATGCTCCTCGTTGAAGGAGGTTGTTCTTCCCGCAGGTGTTACGGAACTAAAGTGGGGTGTGTTTGAGAACTGTACGTCCTTGAAGAAGGTGCCGATCCACGACGGCGTAAAGAAAATCGATGCCTATGCTTTTAAGGGTTGTGTTGCACTGGAAAACGTTACACTTTCGAAGAATGTAAAGAGTATTGGCGGCAATGCCTTTGAGAAATGTATCGCTCTTGTTAAGCTTGTGGTTTCGTCGATCAAGACTTGGATCAGCGGCGGTGCGACCACCATTCCCGACAATACTACCATTTATGCCGAGCCCGGCTCGGGTGCTGAGAATTATGCAGACACCTATAATAAGGACGCCGTGATCGATTGTACGCATCAGAGCGTGACCACGACGGTAGTAAAGGCACCGACCTGTACGGCAACCGGTAAGACCGTGATTGATTGCGACTACTGTGAATATTCCGAAACGGTGATCACCGCGCCGACGCACAAGGATGAGGAGATTCCCTCAACGCTTGGCTTCACGGAAGCGGTATGTCAGGCGTGCGGACACCGCGCAATGATCCTTCGTGCAGGCGAAACGCTGAAGCTTTCGGCGTTCTGTAGCGGCACGCTCCGCTTTACGGTTGAGGCGAATTTGACCGATGAGATTGAGGTTATCGTTGACGGAACCAGCAAGGGCACCGTTGCGCTTTCGGATACGGGTGTGGGATCGGTAACGATTGAAAATCTTGCGAATGCAGGGCATACCGTTGAGTTTGTAAACGATAGCGAGAACGACATTTATGTCAAGAACGAGGCGATTGACGGTTACTTCCACCGTTACGATACCGTTTACGAGGACGGTGCGGTTTACCTTGAGATTCTGGGCAAGGGAAACCTTGAATACAGTGATTTCTACGCTTACGTTCGTACCGCCGATCCTTCGGGACAGTACTATGTTCGCTATAAGTTTGACTACATCTATAACGCGACTACGAATAACTATCTGCCCAATACCTGTACTAACATCGGTTCCTACCGTCTGAACGGTGCGGAGTTGGTTCGCGTTACGACTGTCGGTTCCTCCTCCATTACGGCGCAGGTACTGAAGGTGGTGCTTGGCGGCGGTGAGGTCTCCTTGGCGATCCGTCAGCAGAATCCTTATATGGATCTTGTCCCCGACAGCGCAAAGGGCGCAGATTATATTTACACCGACGGTGCAAATGCAGGTCAGTGCATTGAGCACGTTGGCGGCTTCCACGGTGACGAGTGGTTGAGTGTTGCTTCGCTTATTGCCGACGGTACGGTAATCGACCTTAAGACCTCCGATAAGAAGGTGGTCGCTTGCGGCTCGATCCTCTTTGATCTGACGACCACGATGTACGCGTGGGGTACGAGCCGCGAGGACTCCCGTGGTCTTGCGTTTGCGGAGCATATTCAGAACTTCTCGGTGAACGCCAAGGGCATTAACCATATGCAGACGATCGAGTGGCTTCGCGGTGACTATCAGCCGGCAGGCTATATGCCCATGTTTACGCTGATGCGTGGCCCCTTGAACGATCGCTTTATCGACACGATGACCTCTTACGATGCCAACGGCAACGAAGTTGGCACATACACGATGACGCCCGATGCGATCACCTCGCAGACCAACGTTCTGGCCGACTGGGCAGGTAACACGGTTGCGGCATATGAGTATAGCGGCTCGCAGGGTATCAGCGCGAGAATTGATTTCCGTGAAGCAAACGAAAACGTGAATCTTGCTTCCTACATCGCAATGCGCGTAGATTCGAACGGCAATTCGGCAGACAACAAGATGTATGCTCCGTTCAGCCGTGCACAGGGTGGTATGCCCGAGCTTGGCGAGATCTGGATGGTCGAGTCGCACTATATGATCGACTATGTTGAACCGTAAATAAGATTTTCAATAAAAAGCATACCGAGGGCGGCCTATGGCCGCCCTCAATTTTGTGAGGCCTTTTGAGAGAGGGGAAAAAGATATGCGTTTTTTCTTTTTGTATTGACTTTTTACATCAAAACTGTTACAATAAAAAGTGTAAAATTATGCGCGAAAAAAGGAGATTTTCGATCATGAAGCATATGTTGATGGCACTTTTTTTGCTTTCGCTTATGATGCTTGCGGTTCTTCCGTTTACGGCGTCGGCGGAGTCAAAGCCGATCCTTGAAAACGATACCATCGTTTGCGAGAAATTGCTGAACACCGACGGTGTGACCTACACCGTGATCGTCAGTGACCCTACGGGTGACGGCGAGATTCCCGATTTAAGCAAAGATAACCTCTACGATGCGATGCCTTGGCTGGACGCCAATGTAACCACCATCATCTTTGATGAGACCATCACCAAGATCGGTACCTTTACGGTGGTGCTTCGAAACAAGAACATCGTGAAGGAGATCCATTTTAAAGCACCTGAGGTGACTACGAGTGTGAACTGCGTTGTGGATTACAGTAACGAACCCGGCCGCCAGGCCACCGTTTACGCCTATAGCACGTGGCCGTTTACGCTCAGTACGAAATTTGCGGGTATATCTTATTACGAGGCCAAGGAGTTTACCGACGCATACGCAGAGCTTTGGACGATCGGCGCGGCCGATGCCACCTTCTATCAAAGCGATATTGCGGCGGCCTTGAACGCGTATTCTACGCTTCCCGGCGTAGCAAAGGCACAGCTTTCGGTGAAAAAATCCAAGCTTGACGAGCTGGCCGCCGCACTGGATATGCCTGCCGAGCCCACGCGCGACGAAAATCTTCTGTTTGATAACGACACTGTTATCTTTTTGCGTACGCCCAACGCGGACGGAAAGACCTATACCGTCACGGTCAGCGACCCCATGGGTGACGGCGTGCTTCCCAACCTCACCAACTCCTATGCGAATATGCCGTGGCTTTCCCCCGACGTAACGACTGTTATTTTTGACGAGACCATTGTGGGTATTAGCCCGATGACAATCGTTCTCCGCAATGAGCATAATATAAAGGATATTTATTTCCTCGCACCTACCGTAAACGTACCCGCAAGCGCGATTGTTGACTATAGCAATGCCGGCAAAATGGCAACGGTGTACGCGCACGATACATGGACATATGCGCTCGGACGCGGCTTTGCGGGCGTATCCTTCTTTGAAGCGCAGGAATTTATCGAGAAGCACGAGGATCTTTGGGGCTTGTCGGAGTGCGAAGATAGAGACGCTATCGCTGCTGCGATTGCCGACTATATGGCCCTCTCCCGTGCGGCCAAGGACACACTTGCCGAGCAGAGAAAAACGCTTGACGCGCTTGGCGCGGCCTTTGATCTCAGTGGCTCTTGCGGCTCGCTGATCTATCTTGTTGACGACGTAAATCATGTGCTTGAGATCTCGGGAAGCGGTGCTATGGAGGACTATAAGGGTAAAGTAGCGCCTTGGGCCGCTTATAGCGACAGCATTGAGAGCATTCTCGTTGATGAGGGGCTCACGGTGATCACGGAGGGCGCATTTGCGGGATTTACCGCGCTCAAGAGAGTGGATCTTCCGTTTAGCTTGACCTCGATTCGCCGCGGCGCATTCCCGAACGGTTCCTTTGAGATTTTTGGCTGGCTCAACCATGTGTCCGGTCAGTTTGCCGAGGCGAATGATAACGTTTCGCTGAAGGTCAAGGAGCTTCGCATTCTTTCGCTCGGTAATAGCCATACCTTAAATTACGCGTCCTACTTGACCAATATCATTGACGATCTCAAGGCAGGCCTTGACACAACCATTCATTACGAGCGTATCGTAACGGGAAGCCGCCGCCTTATTTGGAGAGATCCTGCGGCAACCAACGGCAATCACTACGATGCGGCGCATAATTTGGATGACGTTTCGGGCGTGGTTTACAACGATACGACCGACGTGGCAAGATATACCTCTGCCTTCCAGAAGACTTGGGATATCGTGATCGTTCAGGACTACCGCGAATCGACGCAGCTCGGTGCCGAATTTGCCGATGGCGTTCGGGATGCTGTTGCATGGCTTCGCGAGGACGCTGAGGGCGCCAAGATCGTTTGGTTTGCCGACTGGGTGGAGAACCTGAATACCAGCACCTTCAGCTACCAAAACAGCATCGACGCCGTAAATGCAGTCGAGACGATGGACGAGTGGGAAAAGCCCGACTACATCATCGTGGCCTCTACCATCATTGAAAACGCAAGAAACACCTACTTTGGCACCAGCATGAACCCTGCCGGCATCTGCGCCTCGAAGACCGGCACCGAAAAGCTTCCCATTCTGGAAAGCGATGGCGCACACATGAGCTATGAGCTTGGGCAGTATATGCTTAGCAATGCGGTCATGTATCAGATCTTGGAGCATTTCCGCGAGCTTTTGCCTGTGGACGAGAGCTTTGACTTCTTCGCATGGCAGAAGACCGATCCCGTAAACGATGATTGGATCGGTGAATTCGTTCCCGAATATCGTGACGTCATCAAAGAAATTTGTGTAAACTCCTATAAAACGAGACTTGCCGAAACCGCTTCGCAATACACCGTAGACCCCGCGCGTGCCAAACACGAAGCACTTCTCGATATTCTGGGAGGCGTGGCCGTACCGAAGGTGGTTACCGAAAGCGCGCTGAACGTGCTTTATAAGTCGGGGGCCGTGGTCGAGGCCATAAATGCTCTTGGCTTCTCGGTCAAGGCGGGTGACATCACGGTGACCTATGACGAGGTCACAAATAGCTACACCGTATTCGTAGACTGTCAGTACGGCTATACCGTTTCCGAGGGTGTGACCTACACCGCCACCGTTTCGGGTGCTTTCGACAAGTCGGCCGCCAAGATTGGCAGCGCGAAGTATGCCACCTTGAAGGAGGCGATCGAGGCCGCCGAAAATGGCGAAACCGTAACCCTGCTCGACAACGTTGTACTTGCCGAAACGATCACGGTTGACGCCGATATCACCGTCGAGCTTGGTGACTTTGAGATTGTTTCTACAGCTTCGGTATTCCAAGTGGAGAAGGGGGCAGGTCTTACGCTTCGCGGCGGCCGCATCGTTACCTATGGAAGTCGCAGTGTTATTGTGTATGCAAGCGACGATTGTCGGATCCTTCTTGACGGCACGGCACTTACGGCTTACGATTCCTATGCGATCCACTTTGCCGCAAGTGAAGGATGCGCGGATATCGTTGTGAAAAATTCCACCGTGATCTCCAAATGCGCCGTGGCCATTTATCTTGCCGATAAGCAGACCGCAAGAGAAAATTGCAACACTTTGCGCATCGAAAATTCGAGTGTGATCGGCGCGAGTGCGATCGACGCCAAGCGCACGGACGTGACCGTGACCGAAGGCTCGGTGCTGACCGCCACCGTGGAGGCGTCGATTCTTACGGGATTCAAGAAAGCGGGTGCCGCAGGCTACGCGATTGCCCTCAGTGGTAATGCGGACTGCACCGTCGGCTCGATTACGATTACGGGCGGAGACTTTCGCGGTGTAATTGGTGTGGAGTCTGCGGGGGAGAATACGGCAACCGTTTCCATTTCGGGCGGTAGCTTTGATAAACTCGTTCCTGCTGAATTCTGCGCCGAAGGATATACAACCAAGGATAACGGAAACGGCACTTACGGCGTAACGCTTGGTGACGTGACTCCTCCTGTTGTGGAGCCTGAAGAAAGTGAGCCCGTCGAAAGCGAGCCTGTCGAAAGCGAGCCCGTCGAAAGTGAGCCCGTCGAAAGTGAGCCTGCCGAAAGCGAGCCTGCCGAAAGCGAGCCCACCGAAAGCGAGCCTTCGGAGACCGAGCCTGTGGAGCAGGAGCCCAAGCCCCAAAAGATTGCCCCGTGGCTCCTTGCTGTTGGCGGCGTGATATTGCTTGCCGTGCTTGGCACTGTTATCTTTCTTATCAAGAAAAAACTTCATTAAGTAAAAAGAAAACCGCCGAATCGGCGGTTTTCTTTTTATACGTTATATTGATATTTCTTACTTCAAAACGCCCTCAAGCGGTGTTACGCCAAAGCGCTCGGCAAGGCCGTGGAGGATCTCGTCGGAAATGACGTTCTCGGCGTGTCCAAGCGTGAGCATATAGATCTGGGCGGTCTTTTCTACCGTCTCAATGAGGCCGAAGACTTCGTCCATATCTCTGCCCGAGCCGTAAATGCCGTGGTTGGTCCAAACGACCAAGCGGAAATCCTTCATCTTCTTGGCCGTTGCTTCACCGATCTCGTTGGTGCCGCAGACCATGCAAGGAAGTACGCCTACGCCATCGGGGAAGACGACGATCGACTCGGTGTTGGACTGCCACAAGCGGTGCGTGAATTCCTTCTCGTCGATGGGGCAAACGGCGTTCATGGCAATGGTGTACGTCGGATGCGAGTGCATAACGACGCGGTGCTTTTCGTCTACGCTGAGACGGGAGATGTGGCTCATCAGATGCGCGGGAAGCTCGGAGGTGAAGCGGCCCTCATCGTCCCAACCCCAAAGAAGCTCGGCGGTGGTGCCGTCCTTGGCAATACGAATGATACCCAAGCTGTTTTCGGGGTCGATCTCTACGTTCTTGAAGTACTTACCCGTACCCGTAACCAAAAAGATCTTGCCAATAAGGGGCGTAGCGTCAAAGCCCGTGGGAATGGTGCGAAGCACGTAATTCATATCGAGATACTCGGCCACCTCGGCCTCGTCCAAAAGCAGACTGATGTTACCGCCGTTTCGCTCGTCCCAGCCAAGACGGTACATATTGGCGGTGGCGCGGCACATATCCACGATAAAGGGAGCGTTTAAAATGTTCTTTTTCATGTAACTTTTTCCTCGGTTCTTTTAATGAATTTTAATGTCAAAGGATCTTTCTACGATCTCGCGGCCCTCTGCGACGTTTGCAATTTCGCCTCGGCCGATGAACTGCATCAGAAGATTTCCGATCGCGGTGCCCTCGGTGGGACCCGTGATGAGCTTCTTGCCCGTGTGGCGAATGGTCAGCTCGTTGAGCAGCTCGTTCTTGGAGCCGCCGCCGATGATGTTGAGCGTGGCATAGCGGTTGCCCGTTACGCCCTCAAGGGCCTCAAGGCTTGCCGCGTACGAGCGCGCAAGGTTGTTGAGGATGGTGTAGGCGATCTCGCCGATCGAGAGGTCACGTCCTACGGTCTCCTTGATGGTATCGGTCATGCTGACGGGAGCCATAAATTTCTTTTCGTTTACGTCAAAGGTGTCGTCGATGGGGTTCTCGCGTGCCATATCGGTAAGCTCGGCAAAGCTATATTTGTCGTCGATCTCGTGGCGCACCTGCTGCAAGAGCCAAAGGCCCATGATGTTTTTCTGCAGGCGGAATTTGCCCTCGGGCGCACCCTCGTTGGAGTAGTCGGCTTGGCAGGCGGCGCTGTCGGTGTGCGCAAAGGGCTGCTCTACGCCGAGAAGCGACCATGTGCCGCTCGAAATATAGGGAGCCTCGCCCTTGAGAGGCGCGGCGACGATGGCGCTTGCCGTGTCGTGCGTGGCGGGCAGAACGATGCGTGCCTCATAGCCCACGCGTGCGGCAACCTCGGGCGAGAAAGCACCAACCGTCGTCGAGGGCTTGGAGGGGGTGCGGAAAATGCTCTTGTCGCAGCCGAGCAGGTCAAGAATTTCGTCATCCCAGGTGCCCGTTTTGGCATTGACCATGCCCGTCGTGGTGGCATTGGTGTAGTCCTGCACCTTTTGGCCGGTCAAACGGAAGTGGAAGTAGTCGGGAAGCATCAAAAAGGCCGCAGCCTTGTCGAGTCTGCCGGTCATACGGTCATGGTAAAGCTGATATACCGTATTAAAGGACGCGAACTGAATGCCGGTCTTTTCGTAAAGCTTTTCAAAGGGGATCTTCTCGTGTACCTTGGGGATCGAGAGATCGGTGCGGCTATCGCGGTAGCAGTAGGCACCCTCAATGGCCTCGTCGTTCTTATCCAAAAGGACGTAGTCAACGCCCCAGGTGTCGATGCCGACCGTTTCGGGAATCTTTCCAAGCTCTGCCGCCTTGGCAAGACCCGTGAGGATCTCCTCAAAGAGACGGTCGATATCCCATTTTAAACAACGTGCGCCGTCCTTGGTGACGGTGGTGGGGTTGTTGGGGAAGCGGTAGATCTCCTCGGTTTTGAGGATGCCGTCCTCAAGCCAACCGAGAATATGGCGTCCCGAGGACGCGCCTATATCAATTGCAAGACTGTAGGATCTCATAAAATTTCCTCCTGTCAAAATATTTTCACCCTTATTATAAAGTATCTTTGCCATTTTGTCAATATGTGGCGGAAACATTGACAAAAGAGCACGAATATGATATAATATCTGCACGAAATGAGCAGAAATGAGCAAAAAACATGAAAAATCAAGAAAGAAACGACAGAATTTTAGAGTATTTAAAGGATCATAAGCGCGCCAAGGTGGGTGAGCTTGCCGAAGCGCTTTTCGTCAGCGAGACCACGGTGCGCCGTGCGCTTGACGAGTTGCAGGATTTTGGGCTTGTGGAGCGCACGCATGGCGGCGCGGTCTTAAATGAAAATGCAGATGAGATCTCGGTTTTCGTCCGCATCAACAAAAACGCAAAGGAGAAAGAGCGGCTGGCCACGACGGCTCTCGAATTCATTCCCGATTTCGGCACGCTTTTTTTGGATAATTCCACCACGGCACTCGCGCTTGCGGAGCGTCTCAATCTTGCGCACAAGACCGTGGTCACCAACAATCTGCAAGCCGCCCTTCTTTTGTCGGCAAGGCATGGTGTGACCATTCTGTTTTTGGGCGGCGAGGTGCTTTACCGCTCCAATTCGGTGGCAGGGAGCATGACCATTCGCGAGCTTTCGGGAATGCGCTTTGATCTCATGCTTGGCTCCTGCGCGGCTATTTCGGAGGAGGGCGCGTTTGAAAACTCGTTCGGACAGTTTGAGATCAATCGCTTGGCTGTTTCGGAAAGTCGACATCGCATTTTGCTGGTGGATAGCAGCAAATTTGAGGCGAGAGGGAGCTATTTATTGGCGCCGCTTTCGGATTTTGACTTGATCGTCACCGACAAGGAACCGCCCTTCCGCGCACCGAATATTCGTTTTTGAGGAGGCTTTTATGGCATCGCTTTATGAAAAAAGAAAGTTGGATTTCTCCTATCTTGACGCAACGGGCGGCGGCCGTCCGCTTGCCTGCGGCCGTCATATGCACCATCATGTTGAGGTGGTCTATATGCTTGGCGGTCATTCGGGCGCGCTTGTGGAATCCGCGCCCTGTGAGATCGTGGGGGATAGCGTTTTCATCACCTTTCCCAATCAGATCCACGCGTACGAGGGCAGGGAGCGGCAGGAATATCATTTGATGATCGTAAATCCCGATCTTTTTCCCGAACTTTCAAGCATTTTCGGTGGCTTCGTACCAAAGGAGCCCATCTTGAAAAACGCATCACAGTACCCCGAGCTTCTTTCGCTGATCGAGCTTGTGGGCCGTGAGGCCAAACGGAGCCGCGAGAGCGGCGAAGCGGCGGACGATGCTATGCTTCGCGGGCTTGGTCTTGCCTTTTTCTCGGCACTTTTCCGCGTACTGCCGCTGGAAAAGAGGGAAGTGGGAAACAGTGACTCGATGCGTTTGGTTTTGGACTATTGCGCCAAAAATTACAGTGAAGATCTGTCGCTTACGTCGCTTGGCGAGGCGCTCCATTTAAGTAAATATTATATTTCGCATCTTTTCAGCGAGCAATTTCATATGAGCTTCAGCGACTATATCAATACGCTTCGGCTTGCCGAGGCCTGTCGCTATCTGGAAAGTACCGACCGCAGTGTGACTGAGATCAGCGAATTGGTTGGTTTTGGCACGCCGCGCACCTTCAACCGCGTTTTTCAGAAGCACCATGGTCTATCGCCCACCGAATTCCGCGAGGCGCGCGAGAAGCGCGAGGATAGCGGCGAGCGAGCCAAAGCCCCGGCCGTACCGCAACACGGTGCCAAGAGTGAGAGCTTTGGCTTTGACGATTGCTGCGGTGACTTTTTTGGATGTGGGGATTGTTAACAAACCGAGCTATAAAGGTAAGAGGGCAGTCACGATCGTTTGGATCGTGACTGCCCTCGGCGCTTCTTTAACCGATGTCAAAAAATGCCGTTAGCTTATCGGATAAAGGGGTAAGCGCAAAAGGAGGATAGGAAAACTTACTTGTTGTTCTTGATGCTGTTCTCGTAGTTCTCGACCATCTTCTTAACCATCTGGCCGCCTACCGAGCCTGCCTCACGGGAAGTGAGGTCGCCGTTGTAACCCTGCTTGAGGTTAACGCCAACTTCATTTGCCGCTTCCATCTTAAACTGGTTGAGAGCTTCCTTTGCCTCGGGAACAAGTGTCTTATTGCTTGCCATTTTTCATTTCTCCTGTTCCGTGTCCGCGTGGGACACGACTATCTATATTCATTGAGTCACCGGTTTGTTAAAAAACTGTTTCGATGCTCTGCTAATATTGTGAACGTTTTTAAAACAAATATAAATGGCAATTTGCTCCTTGCTATCTTAATTTTTGAAAAGATGCGGGTATGACAACGGTTGAATTTTTTGCATTCAATTTTGATTTTCGTTTTGCCGGATAAATCCGTTTTTTCGTTGTTTGCACAACAAAAAAGTTGACAAACGATGTGTTTTCATGTATAATAAAATAAATATAGAATGATAGAATGGGGGTGTGTATATGATTTTAAGCGAGGCGGATTTTCGCAAACGGCTAAAGGGCGAGATCGGCGGCATCTTTCTGTTTTTCGGTGCCGAGGATTATCTGAAAGCCTATTGCATTACGGCGGCCAGACAAACGGTCTGCCCCGACGAGGGACTTGCCTGCTTTAACGACATCACCATCGACTTCCCCGACTATACCCCCGACGCCTTGGAAAACGCACTTGCCGCGCCGCCCATGATGAGCGAGTGCAAGCTGGTGGTGCTGAAATCCATCGACTTTGGTGCGATGAAGGCGGCCGATCAGGAGACGCTCTGCGGCATTCTTGAAGCCTACAAGGATGACTCCTCAAACCTTCTCATTCTGTCAGTCGTACCGGGCGGCATCGAGCAGGGAACGCCCAAAAAGCCCGACCCGCTTTTTACGCGCCTTTCGTCACTTGCCACGCCCGTTCACTTTGAGGAAGCAACGCCGCAAAAGCTTGCCGTTTGGGTACAGCGGCACTGCGCCAGCCGCAAGGTGAGCATCACCGACGCGAACGCGCGCTTATTGCTTGAGATCGCGGGCAAAAGTATGTATACGCTTGCTTCCGAGATCGAAAAGCTTTGCTTTTACGTTTTGGCGCACGGACGCGCCGAGGTTACCGAGGCGGATATTCGCCATGTTGCCATTCCCGTGGAGGAATGCGACACCTTTGCCCTCTCAAATGCCGCGATGGCAGGTAAACGCCGTGAGGCGCTTGAGGCGCTGGCCGTCATGAAAGTGCGGCAGATCAAGCCCGAGTTCGTCTTTACCGAGATCTCGCGTCTTTATGCCGACCTTTATCTCACCAAGCTCTATCTGGAAAACGGAAAGACCGTGGCCGATGTGGCCTCGCTCTTTCACATTCATTCTTATCGCGCGGGGCTTTACGCCAAGGCGATCGAAAAGGTGTCCTTCTCCCAGCTTCGTCGCATTCTCGCGCTTTGTACTGACACCGACCTTGCCATGAAGAGCTACGGCAAACGAAATTACGAGCAGATCGAAAAGCTGATCTGTCTGATATAACGGAGAAAATCATGCAGGAAAAAAAGCCTCAAAAAAAGAAAAAATGGTGTAAAACGCGCCATAAGGTCGTCACCTTTCTGTTGCGCGGTGCTTTCCACCTTTACGCGCGCCTCGTGTACGGCATCCACATCGAAAAATGTCGCGACCGCCGTCAATTTTTGGTGCTGATGAACCACCAGACCGCCTTTGACCAATTCTTCGTGGGTGCTGCCTTCCCGCGTCCCATTTATTACGTCGCCTCGGAGGATCTTTTTTCCAAGGGGTTCCTCTCCAAGCTCATCAAATGGTTGGTGGCTCCCATTCCGATCAAAAAATCTACGTCGGATTCGCACGCCGTCCGCCTTTGCCGCAAGGTCGCCCTTGAGGGCGGAAGTATCGCGCTCTTTCCCGAGGGAAATCGTACATATAGCGGCCAAACCGAGTACATAAAGCCCTCGCTTGCGCAGTTGGTGCGCTTTTTGCGCCTTCCCGTCGCCATCGTAAATTTGGAGGGCGGCTATGGCGTGCATCCGCGATGGAGCAACGTCGTTCGCCGCGGCAAATGCCGTCTTCGCGTCACGCGGATCCTTGAGGTCGAGGAATATCAAGCCATGCTCGAGGACGAGCTGGCAAGCCTTCTCGCTCGCGAGCTTTACGTGGACGACACGGCGATCCCCGCCGAATACCACCACAAAAAAGCCGCCGAATATTTGGAGCGCGTGATGTACTACTGCCCCGATTGCGGCCTTTCCACCTGGGAAAGCCACGGGGACACGGCCACTTGTCTTTCCTGCGGCAAACAGATCCGATATTTACCAAGCCTTCGTCTTGAGGGGGTAAATTCTCCCTTTCCTTACGCCACGATGGCCGAATGGTACCGCGCGCAAAACGATTTCATGAATTCGCTTGACCTCGCGCCTTACATAGAAACTCCCGCGTATACCGACAAGATCCAATTTTCCGAGGTCATTCTTTACAAAAATAAAAAAAATATCGCCAAGGAGGCAACGTTCCGCCTTTTTGGCGACCGCTACACCGTAGAGACCGCCACCGAGACCTTCACCTTCCGCTTTGAGAACATCTCCACCGTCTCGGTGCTCGGAAAAAACAAGCTGGACTTCTACACGGGCGACAAGGTGTATCAGATCAAGGGATCCAAACGGTTTAACGCCGTAAAATATATGCACTTTTATTTCCGCTATACTCACGTTTTAAAAGGAGATTTGTATGACGAATTTTTGGGACTCTGATGTATGGGGCTTTCTGACCCTGTTCGGATTGCTTTTGGGCGGTCTTTTGTTCGCCAACTTCCTCAAAAGAAAGGTTGGCTTTCTCCGCCGATCGCTCATTCCCGCCTCGGTGCTTGCGGGACTCGTTCTTCTTGCCGTTTCCTTTGCCTTCACCATGATCGTGGGCAAAAACGACGCGGGCGAATATCAGAATCTTTTCAAGCTTCCCATGTTTAACGGCAACGTCACCTCGGGACTTGACATTCTCTACGTGATCACTTACCATTGCTTAGCACTCGGATTTGCCGCCACCACGCTCGGTGCCACCAAAAAGCCGCTTGGCAAAAAGCGCGCGGGCGAAATCTTTGACACGGGTGTCACCACGGTTGCCTCGTATCTGATGCAGGGTGTGCTGGGACTTGGTATCACCATTCTCGCCGCCATGCTCATTGAGGGCATCTTCGCCCCCGCAGGTATTCTTCTCCCCTTTGGCTTTGGTCAGGGTACGGGCCAGGCCATGAACTACGGCGGCATCTACGAGACCGATTACGGCTTCGCGGGCGGTAAAAATTTCGGTCTTACCGTTGCTGCGCTCGGCTTCCTGTCGGCCAGTATCGGCGGCATCTTCCATTTGGGACGCTTAAAAAAGCAGGGCAAATTCACGGCCATCTCCTCAGAGATCGAGGTCGCCACGCGCCCCATTGAGGAAGAGGAGGAGGTTACGGCGGGAGGAGGAGCTGACCGCTTTACGCTTCAGTTTGCCTTGATCGCCATTGCTTATTTCCTCTGCTACGTCATCATGCTCGTTCTTAGCAAGATCCTGCCCTCCATGCAGGCAACCATTTACGGCTTTAACTTCCTGTTTGCCGTTCTTATGGCGACGCTGATCCGCTCGATCGTGCGTTTTTTGACCGACAAGAAGATCGCGCATCGCGCCTACATAAGCCCTTACCTTATGGCGCGTATCAGCGGATTTTTCTTCGATCTGATGATCGTTGCCGGCTTTGCCGCCATTCAGCTTGAGCTTTTGGCAGAGCATTGGCTTCTCCTTTTGATCCTCGGCTTCGTTGGCCTCTTCTCCACGTATTTTTACAATCGCTTCGTGGCCAAGAGGCTTTTCCCCGATTACACGGAGGAGCAGTTCATGGTCATGTACGGTATGCTGACGGGTACGGCCAGCACGGGTATGCTTCTTCTTCACGAGCTTGACCCCGACTATAAGACGCCCGCGGCCGATAACCTCGTGTATCAGAATTTCCCCGCTATCGTTTTCGGTTTCCCGCTTATGCTGCTTGCTACGCTTGCCCCCAAGGAACCCGTGAAGACCTTCGTCATTCTCGTGGCCTTCTTCCTTGTGATGAACCTCATTCTCTTCCGCCGCAGTATTTTCTGCCGCAAAAAGAGAAAATGATTGAAAACGCATATGACGTCGCAATAGTAGGCGCAGGCCCCGCAGGCGCAGTGTTTGCCAAAGAGCTGTATTGCCAAAAGCCGACTCTTCGCATTCTTGTCATCGACGGACAGGATGTGGACAACCAAAAGGTTTGCGGCGGACTGCTTGCGCCCGACGCGCAGGAAATGTTTGCGCGCTTGGGGATTACCCTCCCCACCTCGCTTCTTGCCGACCCGCAGATCTTTGACGTAGAAACAATCGATCTTTCGCGCGGCTATATCCGCAATTATCAGCGCCATTATCTGAATATGGGTCGCTACGCCTTCGACAAGTGGCTGGTTTCCGAGATTCCAAGCGATGTTTTTGTCTATAGCGGCCGATGCAAAGCCCTTTGCCGCGAAGGTGACGGCTTTACGCTGACACTGGACGGTCAAACGGTATCGGCGCGCTTCCTCGTGGGGGCCGATGGCGCAAGCTCTCTCGTGCGCAAAAGCTTTTTTGGCGATAAGCCGCCCATGCAATATATCGCCATTCAACAGCATTTTGTCTGCGAAAACAGCGCACTTCCCCCCTATTCCTGCATTTTTGACCCCGAAACGAGCGATAGCTGCTCTTGGACCATCCTCAAAAACGGCACACTCCTTTTTGGCGGTGCCTTTCACAAAAAGCATTGCCGCGCGGCCTTTGAGAAGCAAAAGGAACGCTTGGAGGCCTTTTGGGGACTTCACCTCGGCGAGCCGATTAAAACCGAGGCCTGTCTGTTGACCAGCCCAAGAAAATGGAAGCACTTCCAAATCGGTCGCAAAAACGCCTTCCTCATTGGCGAGGCAGCAGGCTTTATCAGCGCCAGCTCCTTTGAGGGCATCAGCAGCGCGCTGCTCAGCGCACGGCTTCTGGCTGAGGCCTTTGGCGAGGCCGATGACGGTGATGCTATTTTGCGCGCCTATCGCAAAAAAACACGAGGGCTTAAATGCAAGCTATATGCCAAAATTCAAAAACGGCGCGTCTTGTGTTCGCCTTTTTTGCGTGCGCTGATTATGAAAAGCGGCCTACAAAGCATGAAAAAATATCAATAAAAAAAGCGGTGTCTCGATTTGAGACACCGCTTTTTCTTCTTCCTTATTTTGCTTTTGCGGCCTTGGGGATATCACCAACGCCGTCGAGTATCAATCGCGGGCGGTAAGGGAAGCTTTGGAGATCCTCTCTTGCGGTCACGCCCGAAAGAACGAGAGCGGTATCCATGCCCGATTCGATGCCCGCGATAATATCGGTGTCCATGCGGTCACCGATCATGACGGTTTCGGCCGAGTGTGCGCCGAGGAGCTTGAGTCCCGTACGCATCATGAGCGGATTGGGCTTGCCCACATAGTAAGCCTGCTTGCCCGTGGCCACTTCGATAGGCGCGATCAAGGCGCGGCAAGCGGGAACGATGCCTGCCTCGGTGGGCGCGGTAAGATCGGAGTTGGTGCCGATCAGTCTTGCCCCCTCGCGAACGAGGCGGATGGCACGCGTGATCATTTCCATATTATAGCTGCTGGTCTCGCCGATGATGACGTAATCGGGATTGACATCATCGTATACGATGCCGGCGTCGTACAGTGCATTTTGCAGACCGTTGGCTCCCACGACGTAAGCCGAGCTTCCGGGTGCTTGATTTTTGAGGAAGTGCGCGGTGGCAAGCGCGCTGGTATAAAAGTGCGATTCCTCCACGTCCAGTCCCATTCTTCCGAGCTTATGGCGAAGCTCAAGCGGCGTGTATTGGCTGGAGTTGGTCAAGAACAGGTAACTTTTTCCTTCCTCCTTGAGCCAATTTACAAATTCGGTAACACCGGGCAACAGGCGGCTTCCGTGATAGAGTACACCGTCCATATCACAAATGAAACCTTTTTTCTCAAGTATTCTTTCCAATGTATTTTTCCCCTTTGTTAATTTATCTATGTTCCTCTTCTTATTATA
>JAZTWS010000050.1:0-18261 GCA_045636005.1 Eubacteriales bacterium
CCCAACCCCCGCAAACTTTTGAAAAAGTTTGATCAAAACTTTTCTCGCTTGGTTTAAGCGTAGCCATCCCGATAAACTTCAATTTACAACCGGGCCAAGTCAACGACTTGGCCCGGTTTCGTTTATATGGTCTTCATCCAAGAGAATGCGAGGTCTATCCAGCCTGCAATACGCGGCAGGATCATGCGCTCGTTGAGCGCGGTGATCTCGTTGGCAAGTCCCAAGCCGTGCGAGCCGTGCGGATAAACGTGCGCCTCAAAGGGGACGCCCGCCTCGGAAAGCGCGGTTGCCATACGGAGCGTGTTCTGCACGTTCACGCAAACGTCGTCGGCGGTGTGCCACAAAAATGCGGGTGCCGTAGTTTCGCGCGAAAGGCCGCGGTCAAGCGAGCAGAATTCGATCTGCTCCTCCGAGGGCTCGGTCGTACCGAACGCGTTATGGAAGGTACCCATGTGCGTCTTTTCAAAATAACTGAGAACGGGATAACAAAGGAGCATACCGGTCGGACGATTGATGCCGTACGGAATATCAAGTGCCTCGTTTACCTCCGCCGTGTGCCAACGGGTACCAAGCGAGCCTGCCAAATGTCCGCCCGCCGAAAAACCGCAAACGAACACGCGCTCGGCGTTTACGCCGTACTCCTCGGCGTGCTCACGGATGTAGGCCATGGCAAGCGACGCCTCAAGAAGCGGACGGGGGAACTTTGCCTTCGCCTGCACCGAATAGTTCAAAACGAAGCAATGAATGCCACGCGAAGCAAATGCCATCGCGATCGACTCCCCCTCGCGGTCGGCGCATACCGCACCGTAGCCGCCACCGGGGATCACCAGCATCGCGTCACTCTTGAGTGCTCTCGTCAGGGGAACGTAAGTCGTAAGCGTTACGTTATCGTCGTCTTTACAAAGATGAATTACCTCGTGTCTCATAAAAATGCCTCCTTAAAATAACTCGATAAGATCTTTTTTGCTTTTCGTGAAATTTTTTATACCGTTTTCGGTAATGACCACCATATCTTCAATCCGGCAGCCGTATTTTCCATTGAGATAAATGCCGGGCTCCACCGTCACCACGTTGCCGCACACAAGCGTCTCCTTTGGGCTCACCGCGGGTGAGAGCCGCGGCGCTTCGTGAACGTAGCGTCCCACGCCGTGTCCAAGCGAATGGCCGAAGGCCCCTTTATACCCTGCTCCGTCAATGATCGCACGCGCCACCGCGTCGGCTGCGTGGCAGGAGCGGCCGCCCGTCGCAAGATAGGCAAGTGCCTCGGTCTGCGCCAAAAGCACCGTGTCGTAAAGCTTCTTCATTTCGGCATCGGCCTTGCCGATCACAACCGTCCGCGTCATGTCCGCGCAATAGCCGCGCACGCGCGCACCGAAATCCATGGTCAGAAAGCCGCGCTCTAATCGTTTGTCGCGCGGCACACCGTGCGGCAGAGAGGATGCCGAGCCCGAAACCGCGATCACGTCGAACGCGATTCCCTCCGCCCCCTGCTTCCGCATAAAGAATTCAAGCAGAAGTGCCACCTCGCGCTCGGTCATGCTCGGCGTGATCTCCCCAAGAACGTACGCGAAAGCCGCGTCGGTGATCTGCTGCGCCTCCTCGATGGCCAAAAGCTCGTCCTCGCTCTTGATGCACCGCATATCCGAAAGCCACGCCGACGCCTGACCCACAAACCTAAGCCTACCGTCAGCCAACGACTTCATTTTTTCAAGCCGCGCCACCGTCACCGCGTCCTCCTCGAAGGCCACGTTTTTCGCGCCGCCGCACACCAAAAGGTCAAGTGCCTCTCGGAGCGTTCCGCCCTTCGCCTCGACCACCGTAAAATCCTCCGCCACGCAGGCCTCTGCCGCCTCGGTATAACGGAAATCGGTCACGAGATAGGCCGCGTCCGCAAGGATGGCCAAATAGCCGTCCGAAAAATCAAACCCCGAAAGATAGCTTGCCGACACCTCGTCGCTGATCAGCAGTCCGTCCACGTCGGTCTCGGCCATGCGACGACGAATCTCCGCAAGGCGCGTCATGACAAGGCCTCCACGCACCCCTTCATATACAGGGCATCCTCCGCCATCGTGCCGTCCGACTCGCAGATGATACGCGGTGCCAAGCCCTCCTTCACGATGGCCTCGGCCAAGGGCTCGAAGCGGGGGCCAAACTCGTTATCCGCGAAGGTCAGGTGCTTTTTCTCGCCCGCCTTCGTATACTCGATCTTCGAAAAATGACAGTGAAGCGTGCGCGCAATGTCGTCGCCAAGCTCACGTCCGATATAATCAAAGGTACGGCGGTAACTGTCGGCGTCGGTGTAATAGCCGCCGAGGGCGCGCGCGTTCATGTGTCCAAAATCCACCACGGGATAGAGGTGACGGTCGCGCTTGCAGATCTCCACGACCTCCTCAAGCGTCCCCAGTTGATTGATCTTTCCCATGGTCTCAATGCCGAGGTGAATGGGCGTGTCCCCTACCGCCTCGATGGTTTTTTCCAGCGTATCTATAGCAAGCGAAACCGCCTCGGCGCGCGAGATCTTCGCCGCGCTTCCGCAGTGAATCACGATGGTGTCGGCGCCCAGCAGCTCGGCCGCCCAAAGACTCTTTTGAATATAAGAAATGCTCTTTAAGCGCTTCTCCTCCTCCACACCCGAAAGCGAAATGAAGTAGGGCGTGTGAAGCGACATAAGAACACCGTGCTTCTTCGCCTCCTCGCCAATCGCCCGCAGCGTTGCTTCGCCGGCACTTATGCCGTTGCCCGCCTCGTACTCATAAGCGTCAAGCCCACGGGCCGCCACCCACGCGGGTGCCTCTATCGTCGATTTATGCCCCTCGGCGTAGAAGGATTCGCTGTTGCCGCCGGGGCCGAATGTTGCAATTGCCATCTTATTTTCCCTCTCCTTGTTTCTTGTGGTATTTGCGAAGAATGGGCCTCTCCAAGAACCGTTTGAAGCGGAAAAAGAGCGTCCTTTTGTCGCGTATCGGCGGCACGAGAATGGCGCGTACGCCAAGTCCTCTCGCCCCCCATACGTCCGTGAATATCTGATCCCCCAAAGCCGCCGTCGCCGCCATCTCCGCGCCCGCCTCGGCCGCAATCGCGCGCAATCGCCGCACGCTTGGCTTATGGCAGTCGTAGAAGGCCGCAAGGCCGAGCTCGCGGTTAAAAAGCTCCACCCGTTCCTTTTTGTTGTTGGAAACGAGGATCACCGTCACTCCCGCCTCGCGCATTGAGGCCACCCAAGCGCGCACGCGCTCATTGGGAGATTCCTCCTCGTAGGGCGCGAGCGTGTTGTCAATATCGGTAAGTAAAAAGCGAATTCCCTCTCCCGCAAGAAACGCGGGCGTCACCCCGTCAAATGTATCAAAGAAAAAATCGGGCATCAGGCGGTCGATCATATTTTTCTCCTAATCTTGAAATATCCTTGTTTATTTTATCAAAAAACCAACGACAATGCAAGTCTTTCCAAAAAAATAAAAAAATTTTTCACAAACCCTTGACAAGCCGCCCGGTTTATGGTATTATATTTAGGCAAGTTTTTGCGGGTGTAGTTCAATGGTAGAATTCCAGCCTTCCAAGCTGGTCGCGTGGGTTCGATTCCCATCACCCGCTCCAAATGTGGCTTTAGCTCAGCTGGATAGAGCAACTGCCTTCTAAGCAGTAGGTCAGGGGTTCGAGTCCCTTAAGCCACGCCATTATGGTGGGTATAGCTCAGTTGGTTAGAGCGCCAGGTTGTGGCCCTGGAGGTCATGGGTTCGACTCCCACTACTCACCCCATAGAAAAAAGCCAAGTCGTAAGACTTGGCTTTTTTTCAACGAAACGTTCCGCCTTACTTCTTCCCAAATCGAGCCTTAAAGGCAGGCGAGAAGAAGAAGCCCGCAAGCATAATCACGGCGAACACGATCAAATAGAAGAGTACGGGGAAGGAGAAGCCTCCTGCCTCCTTGGCAGCAAGGAAGGGCGTGATGCCGTGTGCGTAGACCGCCGCAAACACCATGAAGCCGCAAGCCACGATCGCAAGCGCGGGCAAAAGGAAGCGCTTGACAAAACCGAGATCCTTTTCCTTCTTCATCCATATAATAAACATCGGAATATACATCGCGTAGATCGTGACGATGGGAAGCTCGGACGAGTCGAAGTTAAAGATTCCGAACCAACCGCCGTCGGGCGAAAGATTGGCACCGTAGAAGTAAACCAACCAAGCCGCGCAAACGAAGAGACCCCAAACCGAAGAATTGGTCGTCATATTGGAGGCCTTGTCGATCTGTCCGAAGGTTTCGGGACGCGGGCCCTCGCCACGCGCCGCAATCGCGTACATACCGCGCGTAGCACCTACCATAAGACCGTTGAGCGTACCAAGGCAGGAGATAACGATGCAGATATTCAAGAAGGTTCCGCCAACCGCACCGAAGATGTTCTTAAACGCGGTAGTAGCTCCCTCCTCCATCAAAACGGCATTGGTGGCTCCGCCCGCAACGCCAATATAATACAGAACGTAAGCCGCCACAACGATAAGCGAGCCGAGGATCAGCGCAAGCGGAAGCGTTTTCTTGGGATCCTTGAGCTCGGCGTTGATCGAGGTAGCCACGATCCAACCCTCGTAAGCAAAGACAGTGGCAACCACGGCCGCAAACAGACCGCTTCCCGCACTACCGCCCACGGCCTCGGTGACCACGGTCGTAAAGTTTTCGGTCAGCGTGCCGTTCACAAGGCCCACGATCGAGCCCACGATTGCCATAAGCACGATGGGAACCAGCTTGATAAAGGTAGCACTCACCTGGAATTTACCTGCCAGCTTCGGAGACAGTGCATTGATCGCATAGGACGCGATCAAGAAGAAGCCCGCAATCACCATAACGCGCGGCCCCACGATATCCCAACCGAAGATCACGCCGAAATAGCGCGCCGATACCCACGCAAGCACCGAAGTCATACCGGGATAATAGAGGTTCACCAAAAACCATGCCAAATAATACGCGTAATTTTTGCCACAGGTAGCCTCGGCATAGTCCACCACGCCGCTGACTCTCTCGTATTTGGTAGCCATCGTCGCAAACTGCAATGAGCAAATGATCATAATGACACCCGTAATCACCCAAGCAGCAATTCCCAAGGGCATGTTTCCGCCGGTGGCATTCAAGACATTTTGTGCCTTAAAAAAGACACCCGAGCCGATTACGGTTCCCACTACCATACAAATGGCGGTAAGAAGACCGTATCTTCTTGTTAATTTTTCCATACTTTCCTCCTTGTGTTTTTTTGGTTTGTTTTAGGTTTCTTTTAGCTGTCTTTTTTCTGTTTTTTATTTTATCACATTTTTTTCGAGTTGTCAAGAATTCATAAAAAAATCCGTTAAAAAACGAGATTTTTGTGCGATTCTTTCTTCCTTTCTCTCTCCATCGAAAAAGCGCGCCTTTGTCTACAGACAAAAGCGCGCTTTTTTATGATATCCGTTCCTCGTCGGAACGGGCGATCCATCTTCAATTATATCGCATCGTCCTCGTTCTCGGTTTTGGCAGCAGACCCATCGGTCGTTCCGGCTGCCGCCTTGACTATGGCCGCGCCGCAAACAGAGCAGAACTTATCACCCGCCTTCGCCTTGGCACCGCAAGCCGAGCAGCGATACTGCACGGACTCCTGCTGCACGACCGCGCCGCCGCACGCACTGCAGAACTTGTCGGCCGCCTTGGCCTTCGCGCCGCAAGCCGAGCAACGGTATGTAACGCGCTCAATGGTAAGGGTCGTACTTAACTTCTTTTCCAAAAGCGGCAGACCGAAGAACACCAATGCGCCGAAGATCAAAAGGAAGTACATACCGATACCGGGACGCAATCCGGCTTCTAAGGTCACGCCGTACACCGATTCCTTAACATTAAAGAAGCAAGAAACAATCAAAAGCAGTGCCGCTGCCGCGTTGAGCAAGAAATACGTCTTGAAAATAAGCTTGGAGAGCTTATTTGCCAATTCCCACGCCTCGCCACCAAGGATATCCACACCGGCAAGCTCCTTCAACAGTCCAAGCGCGCCAATGACCAAAAGGGCCACCGCCACAAGAATGGTAAGGATCAAAAGCAGAGTCACCATAAACAGCAAAAAGCTGCGGAACCCGTTTTCGGAAAGTTCGTTCATGCCGCGAGCGATCGAGTCCTCGCCGATCACCATACACTTGTATGCGCTAAAGCCTTTGGTCTCTTTAAAACCAAGCGAGTTGGCAAAGGCGGCCGCATAATTGAAAAACATAAAAATAAAATGGAACAGACCAACCGCTGCAAAAGCCAATGGATGAAACAGTTTTTTCAAATCAAACGTCATAACAATGTCCTCTCTTATAATAAAATCGTCGGAGGGCTTGTAAACACATTCCCTCTCCCTTGCATAAAGCATAACACAATCGTTCGCAAAAGTCAAGGCAAAAAGGAAAAATCCTCTTTTTTGTTGACAATTCCCAAAAAGTATGCTATCCTTTTTCCATCATCAAAAAGGAGGACTTTCTATGAATAGCACGGACAACCTTATCCCATTTTTTCCGACCGAAAGCTTCTTCAAAAACGACGAAAAGGTCTATATCCACCTGTCCACCGATTTTCCTGAATTCGTGGACGTCCTCCATTCGCATGAATTCATCGAGCTTGTTTATGTGCTTTCGGGCGAGGCGGTTCACACCGTGGGCCAAAAGCAGTATACCGTGCGATGCGGCGACGTCACGCTGATCAATAGCGGCACCGTCCACAAATTCACGCCCGTAAGGGCGGAGGAAAGCTTCGTGGCCTACGACCTTATGTTCGTCCCCGACTTTTTCGACGCCATAAGCATCAAAATGTCCAGCTTCGAGGCGTTGAAAAACAGTTTTCTCTTTTACTCGATGTTTCCGAAAGAAGCACAAAATCACCCCGATATGCATGTCTCGGGCAAGCGCTTTTCGGACTATGGCGAGCTCTTCACACGGATCTATCACGAATTCAAGGGCGAAGAAAAGGGCTACATTGAGCTGATCCGCGCCTACGTCATCGAGCTTCTCATCAAGCTTTTCCGCGATCTTGAAAAGGAAGGCGCGCTTTCGCTCTCCCCCGCCAAGACCGAAACGGTACACAAGGCCGTCTCCTTCATCAAGGACAACTACAACGTAAACCTCTCGGTCGGTGAGATCGCGGCCAAGGTCTTCCTCGGCCCCGATTATTTCCGCAAGCTTTTCCGCGAGGTGACGGGCCGCTCGGTGTCCGCCTATTTGCAGGACGTGCGCATCGACGAGGCGCGCCGTCTCCTCAAAACCACCGACGAGCCCATCAAGGACATCGGCGCAAAGATCGGCTACTGCGACCAAAAAAGCTTCTATCAAGCCTTCAAAAAGGTGACGGGCAAGACCCCCGGCGAGTACCGCGAGGGAAAATAAGACCGAATCGCCCACTAAAAAAACCGAATTGGTTAATGACAAATCCCCCCTTTTCCTGTTATAATAAAGAAAAGGGGGGGATTTTATGTCAATCCAAACCGTTACAGGAATCAAGGACAAGAGTGAGATGGGTCTCGTTACCCCTCACGAGCATATTTTTATCGAGCTTACCGCATTTTTTGAAAAGCGCGAGCTCAGGGACTGCGAAAGTCCCGAGACCGCAAGCGTCACCATGGACAAGCTCGGCATTCTCAACCGCGATCCGTACGCACTTCGCGATAACCTCATTATGAACGACTACGAAACGCAGAAAAAGGAGATCCTGCGCTTTAAGAACGCGGGCGGCTCCACCATCGTGGACGCCACCATGCCCGGCATCGGCCGCGATCCCTTGACGCTTCGAAGGATCTCCGAGGCTACAGACATCCACGTCGTGATGGGAACCGGCTACTACGTCTGCTCCACGCACCCCGAAGCCATGAAGACAATGCGCGAGGAGGAGATCGCCACCGAGATGGTAAACGAGATCCAAAACGGTGCCGAGGGTACCGACATAAAGGCGGGCGTCATCGGCGAAATCGGCATCAGCGAGATCTTTAACGAAGAAGAGCGAAGAGTGCTTCGCGCTGCGGCTATCGCTCACAAGAAAACGGGCGTGGGCGTCCTGATCCACATCAATCCGTGGACGCAAAACGGCCTTGAGGCCACCGACATTCTGCTCTCGCACGGCGTTCCGCCCAAAAAGATCGCCGTCTCGCACGTCGACGTCGAAAATAACATGGACTATATCCACGCACTGCTCAAGAAGGGCGTTTACATCGAATTCGATAACTTCGGCAAGGAATATTACGTCGATCGCGAGGCCAGACGAAGCGGCTACGGCCTTTTCGTGCATGACATCGACCGCGTAAATTGCTTAAAAACGCTCGTGGACGAGGGCTACGTCAACCAACTGCTCCTTAGCTGTGACGTCTGTCTCAAAAGCTGTCTGCGCGCCTACGGCGGTTACGGCTATGACCACGTACTTGTCAACATTCTGCCCATGATGGAGGATGCGGGCATTTCCGCGCGCGACATTCATCAGATGCTTTACGAAAACCCCGTCGCATTTCTTGACGTAGAGGAGAATTGATTATGGACAACAAAATTCGCATTTCCGACGCAGAATTTGCCGCGCGCGTTACCAAAATTCAAGCAAAAATGAACGAGCAGGGCTACGATTTCCTGCTCTGCTACGGCAACGAGGCCGAGCCGCAGTTCGTTCGCTATTTCAGCGACTATTGGCCCTCCTTCGAAACGGCGGGCGTGCTGATCCCGAGAAAAGGTAGGGCGCTACTGCTCATCGGCCCCGAGAGCTACACCTACGCCGCCGACCGCTCGCGCATTACCGACATTCGTCTCCTTAAGGCCTTCCGCGAATCCTCCGAGCCCGAATACCCCGGCAAAAAGCTTGACACCTTCGAGAGCGTCTTTGACGAGTGCCTCCCCGGCGCGAAAATCAAAAAATTCGGCGTAGCAGGCTTCCCGCTGATGACCGTCGGCGTGTACCACGCGCTCACGGACGCCCTTTCGGCACACGGCGAGGTCGAGCTGAAAAAGGCGGATGACGTGGTGGCCTCTCTCCGTATGTTCAAGACCGAGGCCGAGCTTGCCTGTATGCGCGAGGCCGCACGGATCACGCGCCTTACCTTTGACTATGTTCTCGAAAACATTCACGTCGGCATGACCGAGCGTCAGGTCGTGGGACTTGCGCTTGGCAGGATGCACGAGCTTGGCGCCGAGCGCGAAAGCTATCCCCTTTGGGTGCTGACGGGCGAGGGCTCGGATCAGGCCATCAGCCGTCCGCGCGATAAGGTGATCGAGGCGGGCGACATGACCTTCCTGCAGATCGGCGCGCGCTACGAGGGCTACGCTTCCTCGATAGGCCGCCCCGTGATCTTCGGCAAGGCCGACCTCTACGCAAAAAAACTCATCGAGGCAGGCTACACCATGCAGGAGAAAATCCTCGCCTTTACCAAGGCGGGCGTTCCTGCCAAAGATGTCGCACTCTACCACAAGCGTCTCATCGAAGAGCTTGGATTTGGTGACCACTACCTCTACGGCCCCTTCCACGGCAACGGACTCATGGAGGGCGAGGCACCTTGGGTAGAGACCGACTCGGACTACCTGCTCACCGAAAATATGACCTTCTGCTCCGACCTTTTCCTCGGCTCGCACCAAACAAAGCGTGGCATTCGCATTGAGGACGTCGTCCGTATCACAAAGGACGGCTGCGAAAACCTCACCCATTACCCAAGAGAAGTTTTTGAAATATTTTAATCATATTATTTAACAAAACGGAGGAAACGATTATGAAAATGCGCGATAATTTTTGGCTTTGGGGACATCCCGAAGGGCGCTTTAACGAACTTGAGGGGTACAAGGAGGCACTTGAGGGAAAGAAATCCCGTATGACGCCTATGGAGGCCTGCCTTTACCTTGGCGTGAGAAACACCTTTATGATCCCCATGGGTGTTCCGCTTGACCGCCGTCAGTACAATAAGTCCTTCACCACGCTCCGCCAAGTCGGCTGGGATACCTACAAGGCTGCAACCGATCCCACGGCTCTTGACAGCTTTATCGAGGAATCCAAGGAATTCAAGAACATCTCCTGCGTAGTGTTTGACGACTTCCAGCGAGAAAACAAGTACAAGCAAATGAAGATCGAGGACCTCAACGAGTGCCAGAGACGTCTGAAGGAGGACGGCGTAAGACCTCTTGATATGTGGATGGTGCTCTACACCAACGAGTTCGGTCTTGACAAGGAAAAGGATGAGGACTTCAAGCGCTACATCGAGCCGTTCGACGGCATCATCATGTGGACGTGGAAGGAGTCTGACGTTCCGCTCATTCCTGAAAAGTGGGAGCTCTTTAAAGAGATGACCCCCAAGAACCGCCGTATGTTCGGTTGCTATCTGTGGAACTTCGGTGAGATGAAGCAGGCTACGGCCGAGGCGGTCAAGTGGCAGCTTGACTTCTACCGCGAGCAGATCCTAAAGGGCGAGGCCGAGGGCGTTGTGCTTCACACCAACACCATGGCTGACCTTGACTACGAGGCATACGCCGCCGCAATCGAGTGGATGAACGAGCACGGCGACGAGGAGATCCCGTTCTGATTTTCATAAAAAACGGCTATCGTTAGATAGCCGTTTTTTGTTGACAACCCTTCTCTTTTGTGCTATACTGAACACACTAAAAGCAAAGGATGAAAAATATGCTCAAAAAAGTAATGATACATATATCCTCGCGTCACACCGAGGCGTCGGACGCGCTTTTCAGCTATATGTTTGGCGAAAACAGCGCCGCCGAGGAAAATGCGAATGAAAATTTTCCGTTGGAGCTCGAGCCCGAGATCGACGAGGACGAGCCGCTTGAGATACTCACCGAGGGAAGCCTTTTCATCTCCAAGGAAGGAAGAGTGACCCTCTCGTACACCGAGACCGAGCTTTCGGGCATGGAAGGTGCCAAAACGAGCGTGGTATTCGACAAAGGGAACGAGGAGCTTGTCACCATGATGCGCTCGGGCGCGGTCAACACCGCCCTCGTTTTTGAGGCAGGCAGCCGCCACATCTGCGTCTACCAAACGCCCTATATGCCCTTCGAGCTTTGCGTGCATACCTTGAAGGTGGAAAATCACCTCTTGGACGAAGGCAAGCTCTACCTCGATTACATCATCGAATTCCGCGGAGCCAAGGCCGAGCATAACCTCTTTACGCTCACGATAAAGGACTCGCTCGACCACCCAAAATCGCTGAAATAAAACAAAGAACCGAGTCGGATTGACTCGGTTCTTTTTCTTATGTCAGACTAAAAATTAGCCCTTCTTCCAATGCTGGATGACGCAGGTAACGCGTCCGCCGCACTCGTTCAGGATCTCGTACTCACCAAAGCTTGCGGGAATTACGAGCGAGGAGAACTTATCGCACTCGGCCTTCAGCTCAGGGTTGGTCAGCGAGCGAACGGTGACCTTGGTAGCTACGGTGGGCGTCAGCATATGCATGAACTTGCCCTCAGTATCCAGAACGCCGCGCTTCTCGAAGTGGATACGCTCTACATGGTAAGGCATAACCGGCGTGGTCTTGTACTGGTCGATGAAGTAGTCCTTGGTCCACTTGATCACCTTGGGCGTGGAAAGGAGATTGTCCTTAACCCAAGAAGCACGTCTGGTCTTCTCCATGTTTCTGCCGTGCTCAAGATGCATCTTCAGGGGCTTGCCCGTCATGGTCTTGGCATCGTCATCCCAAGAGGGACGGGCGAAGTCATACTCGAAGAAGGAGTACTCGGTACCGTTGATGGAGGGGTTGGTATCCATCTCAAGCACCATCTGGTTACCGCCGTGACCGTGCATGGTTCCGGGCGGGATGAGGTAAAGGTCGCCTTCCTTGCTATCCCAGTTGGCAATGAAGTCCTTCCAGTTCTCGATAGGCGTGATGTTGTTGGAAGCCTCGCAAAGTCTCTCCCACTCCTCGATGTCGGCGTCGTCATGGAAGCCCATCCAGGTGTTTGCGCCCTCGTAAGCCTCGGCGATGTAGTAGGTCTCGTATCTTCCGAGAGGCTCATCGAAGTTGTCCTGTACGTACTTGCTGGAGGGGTGGATATGCATGGGCATCGAAATTCTCTCAGCAGGCTGAGGCGTGGGATGCCATCCGTCATCAAGCCAAATGTCAAGCGGGAACAGACCGGGATAGGTCTTGTCGATCAGCTCACCAACGAGCTCCTTGCCGTACTGCATAGCGTTGAGCATGGGCATCGAAATGCTTCTCTCGCCGCCGAAGTCGATGAGGATACGAAGCTCGGGACCTGCGATCTTGTTCCAAGCGTTGTTAGCCAGACCCTCTACACCGTAGTCCATATCGTGATAACGGTATGCACCCCAAGGACCGGGGCTGAAGATCTTAACCTCGTGGATCGGGTACTTCACCAGCGTGGACATGATCTCGTCGTAAGCCTTTCTGGGTACGAGAACGAGATCGTTCTCAAAGTAGTTCTCTACGTAGAAGTCCATAGCCTCGTACATATAGTCCTTCTGACGCTTGAGAATGTAGTAGTCGGAGTAGTTGTACTCCTTCCAGTGATAGTTCTTGGTGGGCTCGGTAGCGCCAAAGGTGGCAAGCTTACCCGTCCACATATCCCACTGCACCTTCTGGTGCGTGTTGTCGACGTAGCACTTTACATCAAGAAGGTCGGCAAAAGCCTTGATCGAAGCGCCAACGCCGTAGATAATAACGACCTGGCCGTCCTTTCTCTCAAGATCCTTCTTCATAGCCTCGATAGCAGCAGCGTCCATGATGTCCTCGATAACGCCAAACTTGTTGACCTTACCGAAACCGGGATCGTCGGTCACAAAGGGCTGATTGTAAGCGATGATCTCCTCTCTGGACTTGAAAAGCTTCTCGGCACCGATGAGAACGACCTTAGCGCCCTCAACCTTGTCGGCAACTGCCTTTGCGATCTTCGCAAAATCAATACCGTACCAACCGTCGATCGCGATGTTCTTCTTGCCACCCTTTACGAGTGCAGCAAGTGCATCTGCAACCTTGTCCCAGCCGAAAACGACCGAGTCCTTGTTCTGCGCGGAAATAACGATCTTGTTATCCGCATTTTTAATGGATTCATAAACCGGCATAGTAATACCCTTTCCTTTCTTTTTATTATGAATCGAACGCACCGTTCGATTATAATTTCATAATTACAGCTCGTTAACAAGCAAAAATTCGGCCGCCACGTCCTCCTCGATATCCGAGAAGCGTCCCGTCGGCTCGTAGAAGCGGTTGTCGTTCGTGTCGTCGTTGCACATCGAGACCTCACCAACCATCACCTTGCCGCAGCCCTTTTCGCCCCAGAAGCTATGGTAAAGCCCCTGCTGCATGGTCATGCTCTCGCCCGGCTTCAAGCGAACGATCGAACCGGCAGGCACCTTATATTCTCTGCCGTCCGAGTAGATGGTAACATCGCTCTCGGTATCAAGTCCCTCGTCCTCCGTACTGTTGTACACCTTGATGAGAAGGTTTCCACCGCCACGGTTGATGATATCCTCCATCTTCTTCCAATGGAAGTGCATGGGAGTCACCTGCTCCTCCTCGACCACCATGATCTTCTCGGCGTAGGGCTTCGGATACTTGCCAAAGCAACCGTTGCGAATGGTCAAAAGAAACAGACCGACCTTTTGGAAGTCTCCGCTGCCGAAGTCGGTCACGTCCCAACCGATCTGGCAATCGCGGATCTCCTTATACTCGTCGGAAAGATTTTTCCAATCCTCGATGGTCCAATACGCAAAGGGCGGAAGCTTAAAGCCCTGGGCTTCGATAAAGCTTCGGTTTTCCAAAATAAGCTGATTCAACTCGCTTCTTTTCATAGCGATCTCCTTTCACGCGCGGCACTCCGCCAATTTTCTATTTCTATATTAATTATATATCATTGCTATTGACATTACAAGGTAAAAATGGTATAATAAATAGACAAATTTTTACTTTGTGGGTGTTTTATGCTTGAATTTATGGACATTGACGGCATCATCACCGATGCCACCAACCGAAAAAATGTTTCCTGCAATTACCACTTTCACTACCCGTTTGAATTTCTGATCGTGTGGGAGGGCGAGGTCAAGGTCAAGATCTCCGGCAAGGAATATCTCCTTCACCGCGGCGACGTGGCTTACTCACTTCCCTTTGAGCCGCATTCCTACGCGACGAAGGAGTCGTCAAGCTCGCTCTGCATCATTTTTGCACCGGAGGTCATCTCGTCTTTTTATAAGATCGTGACCCCCAATCCCACACACAAAAACGCTTTTGCGCTCGACCCCGACCTTTTTCACTATATGGAGCGTATCTGCGCGCGTGAAATCACGGGAACCGAAAAGGTTGGCGTTCTTTACCTTTTGCTCTCGCAGATCGACCGCACCTGTCCCCCATCGGAAACAGGCGAGGTCTCCGAAAACACCGAGCTTTGCGACCTGACGCTGAAATATTTGTCTCATCATTTTTTGGAGCCCATCTCACTCGACTCGGTTGCTCGAGAGCTTGGCTATAATAAAAGCTACCTCAGCCGCGCCGTCAAAGAACAAAGCGGCATAGGCTTTGTGCATCATTTGATGAACCTGCGAGTCTTCCACGCCGCACGGCTTATTGAGCTTGCCGCCGACAGCGGCGACGATGTCTCCTTCTCTGCCATTGCCTTTGAATGCGGCTTTGGCAATATCCGAAGCTTCAACCGAAGCTTCAAAACCATCATTGGCGAAACCCCAAGCACCTACGCCTCCAACCACAAAAAACATATCAAACAACAGTAACTTTTAGCAAAAAGGTTGCATCTTTCGATGCAACCTTTTTTGGTTATTCTTGTATTATTCGTCAAAGCAAGCGGCAAGATACTGATCCATGGTGCCGTCATAAACAGCCTCGGCAAGGAATCCCGTGCCAAGCTGATTGCCCGTGTTATATACCATGAGCGTTTTGCCGTCCTTCCAGTCGCACATATCAATGTCACTGTTGTTGATGATAAAGTGCGTGGCGATCTTCTGCATATCCTCCTCGGTAAGTCCGTGCGCAAGGGGACTGATCACGCGGTCCATGTTGCTCGGCATCATGATGGGATTGTAGATACCTGCCTCCCAATCGTGGAAATCCTTGGTTCTGTAGATGCAGTTGGTGTAACGCTTCAGCGGAAGCTTGGTAACTGAAATGAGGTAATACCAACCGTTCGAGTAGTGGAACCAGGGGCCGCCCATGTATCTCTCCTTGGAGAAGCCAAGGTTGGGATCCATATGCTCCCAATGGATCATATCCTTCGAGGTGGCAAAGAAGAGCGTGAAATCGTAAGGACCGGGGCCGCTGTACTCAAAGGGTTGATTTGCCTCGATCAGAAGCACGTAGCCGTCGGGCCCCTTTGTCAGCGAGGTATTGAAGTAGTTCCAACCGGGATTGTCGAGAAGCTTTCTGCCCTTCCAATTCACAAGGTCGGTACTCTCATAGATCATAATGGTGTTCTTGATGGGCTCCTCCACCTTGGTGCCAAGCACATATGCCGTGCCGTTCTCCATATAGAAGGAGTAAAAGAACTCGTTCTCGCCGACGGTGGAAAGAATCTTTCCGCTTTCGCGCTCTCGAATGACCGCGTGCGTCGGCCCCTCGGTATAGCAGGACTCCATTCTCATATCCACGCCGTTCCACACAAAAGGCGTAGACTCGGAGTTCTTACCGACCACACCGAGCTTGCGAAGCTCAGGATACCCCTTATACATTTTGGTTTCCGCATTGTAAAGCTTTTCCATAACCGTTTCCTTTCTTATGTCAAAAAATTAAAGATTGGGTTCAAAAATAGGCATAAGCTCAAGCTTGAACTTGTTCGCCGCGTGCTTGCGGTCGATGATCGCCTTCTTTTCCTTGTCCTCAATCTCGCCCGTGCGGATATAGCGGTCAAGCTCGGCGTAGGTGAAGCCGAGATTGTCCTCGTCGGTCTTTCCGCAAAGACCGTCGATGGGAGTCTTATCCACGAGAGCCGCGGGAACGCCAAGCACGCGTCCGATCTCCTTAACCTCTTGCACGGTCAGCTTCGAGAGCGGGCTGAAGTCGCCCACAGAATCGCCGTAGCGCGTCGAATACCCGACCCAGTCCTCCGAGAGATTGCAGGTGTTGGCCACGCGGCCGTTGACGCTCTGCGAAATGGCGTAAAGCACGCTCATGCGGATACGGGGGGGCAGATTGTTGGCCGACTGCTCGGTCATGGGCAGATCCTTCGGGAAGGCCGCCTTCACGCCCTCAATGGCGTCCTTGATGTTCACCTCATAGCGGCGGATACCGAGGTGGTCGACCAACTGATACGCGCAGTCAATATCGTGCTGCTCGCCGCAGGGCATCAGCACCCCGATCACGCGATCCTTGCCGAGAGCCGCCACACAGAGCGCGGCGACTACCGAGCTGTCCTTACCACCCGAAATACCAACCACGGCGTTGCAATCCTTGCCGTTCTTCTCAAAGAATTCGCGGATCCACGCCACGCATTTCTCGGTTATTTTCTTTGCATCAAACATTCTTTTCACCATGCACATTCAATAAATTTGCCGTTTTTCTTCATGCTCACGCCGTAAGGCTTGCTCATTTCGGAAAGACGGTTGAAGATATCGTCATCTTCCGCAGGGAACGGCAGACCACTCTCGTTCTTCGAGCCTCTCATTTTGCCCTCCACGGGGAAAAGCTTGAGGCTCTTAAGCTTGCCGTCTTCGATCTCCCACACGGGAATGACGGTCTGGAACATCTTTCTCTGCTCCATCAAACCGATGTGGAAATCCTTGGAGCGCGTTTTGAGAAGCTGATATACGCCTTCCTCGTGATGCACGCCAACCTTGCCGTAGAAATCGGCAGGCGCGACGGGCACGCTGTAAAGCTCCAAAATAAAGTCACCGAGCGAGTAGAAGATGGGTCTGTCGCGATAGACCTCGATGGGCTGAAGCAGATGAGGTCCGTGACCGATCACAGCGTCGGCCCCCGCGTCGATCGCCCTGTGCGCCAGCTCCTTGAGGAACTCCGCGGGCTCCTCCTTATTATATCCGCAAAGCGAATGCGCGTGCATCGAAATAATGACCGCATCCGCGAGGAATTTTGCCTCCTCGATGGACTTTTCAAGGCGCTTCATATCCGCCTCGTTGACCGAAGTATGAACTCCCTCGACCTCGCCGCACTCAAAGAGCGTGCCGTCAAAGTCAAGAAGATTGTCGGGCGTCGGCTTCTTGTAGCCGTCCTTTACCTCAAGCTCCTCCTCGGCGTTAAGGCTGGTCCTCTTGGCCACGTCCTTGAGCATCGCAAGCGTCTCCTTGTTGACCACCACCTTCTTTTGGTGACGGATACCGAAGACACCCGGACGGCCGGGGAAACGCTCGGTCACGCCGCCTGCCATCATCGAGGGCTCAAAGGAGGTGTTGACCGAAATGAGAGCCACACGTCCGCTCTTGGTGTCAAGATACGCAGGCGCGCTCGCCTCACCGATATTTCTGCCCACACCCGCGTGAACGAAATCGCTCGCATCAAGCGCGTCAAGCGTCTTTTCCAGACCCTTATAGGAAAAGTCGAGTGCATGGTTGTTATTAAAGCTGGTCATGTTGAAGCCATACTGCTTCATATCGTCAAGCACCTCGGGATTCGCGCGAATATACGTGCCGCCGCTGAACTGCGAGGCATAGCACTCGCCCTCGCGGTTGAGCGTGGTCTCAAGATTGAAAAATCTTGCGTCACCCTCCATAATGACTTCCTTCAGGGAGTCAAAATCGTATCCCTCGTAAATTCTTCTCTGAATAATGGCATCTCCCGCCGCCGAAAATTTCATATTTCATTTCCTTTCTTTTTACAGAGATTACATTGTCACCATTTTACCTTCTAACCCTTCCCATGTCAAGACTTTTTCAAAAAAATGTAACAAAAGTCCATAAACGCATTGTCAAAAATTCATAAACGTCACAAAACCAAAATGCGTCGGAGAACTTAAAAAGTCCTCCGACGCATCCTTTATATCTCCAATTTGGATTTGATGGTGGCAAAATATTCGGTTGGCGATTTTTGCTCGTACTGCTTAAAGACCTTACTGAAATAATGGAGCGACGAAAAGCCCACGCTCCCCGCAAGCTCCGATAGATTCATATGCCCCTCTCGCATCAGCCGCTTGGCCTTTTTGATGCGCAGACGGTTGATATACGAGATCACCGTCTCGCCGTACGCCGCCTTAAAGCCATGACAGATCGTGGTCTTGTTCGTGCCAAACAGAAAGCAAAGATCGTCAAGCGTAATACGCTCCTTATAATGATGCTCTACATAGTCTCGGATCGCCTCCACGCCGCGCCCCGTCTGCGCAAGGATCCCTCGCT
>JAZTWS010000051.1:0-3743 GCA_045636005.1 Eubacteriales bacterium
CGCACAAGGTGCGAAGAACCAAAATGACTTGGAAAACTCTTACAATATTGCTTTTGCAGACTTTGTAGTAAAAAATTTCAGAAAAGTTTTTGGGGGTTATAGGGGACTTTTTTCAAAAAGTCCCCTACACGCTCTCTCCCCGACAAATCAAAATTTATTTTTTTATAATGTAACACCTCGTTCATATATTGGGTGTATAATGGAGTAAGTTTCAGAAACGGAGGCTTTTATTTTGGCAGATAACGAAAAAAATATAAAAAAGACGTCCATCGGCGGTCAGGCATTGATCGAGGGCATCATGATGCGCGGCCCCAAAATGACCGCAATGGCGGTGCGGAATCCCGAGGGCGAGATCGTGCTGGAGAAGTGGGAGACCGAGGTCAGCACGAAAAAGGGCGTGCGCAAGATTCCCTTCGTGCGCGGCATCTTCAACTTCATCGACTCGATGCGATTCGGTTACAAGTGCCTGATGCGCTCGGCCGAGATCGCGGGGCTTGAGGACGAGCCCAAAAAGTCCGAGACAGACGGGGAAAACGAGACCAAGAAGGGCAACTCCGTTGGCATGACGCTTCTTATGGTTTTAAGCGTAGTGCTTGGTGTCCTGCTTGCCGTGGGACTTTTCATCGCACTTCCCTCCTTCCTCTACTCTCTACTCGCCAAATTCGTCCCCTTCTTATCCGAGGATGACCGCTTTCTCAAATCGGCCTTTGAAGGAATTCTCAAGGTGCTGATCCTCGTCGGCTATTTGGCCGCCGTCTCCTTGATGAAGGACATTCGCCGCACCTTTATGTACCACGGCGGCGAGCATAAGACCATCTTCTGCTACGAGCAAGGACTTCCCCTGACGGTAGAAAACGTGCGCGCCCAGCGCCGCTTCCACCCCCGTTGCGGAACCTCCTTCCTCATTTTGATGATCCTCGTAAGCATCCTCATTTCGATGCTCATTCCCGCAAGCATCCCTACTTACCTGCGCGTGATCATCAAGCTCTGCCTGCTTCCGCTCATCATGGGTATCGGCTACGAGCTTATCAAGCTGGCGGGAAAGCATGACAATCTGTTCACAAGAATCATCTCCGCGCCGGGTCTTTGGCTCCAACGCCTTACGGTGCTTGAGCCCGACGACGCAATGATCGAATGTGCCATCACCGCGATGAAAGAAGTCATCCCGAACGACGAAAGCGATAACTGGTAATTCAAGAACGCCATTCCTTACGAGTGGCGTTCTTTTTCGTTCATTGTGTCTATAAAACGAATATATGGTATACAAAATTTGTTTGGATACACTCTTGACAGAAAGAAGAAAAAATCATATAATAATATATTATAATTGCATTTTATTTTCTTTTTTAGGAAAGGATATACGTGACATGGAAATGAAGGTTGTAAAATTCGGCGGTTCTTCTTTGGCCGACGCCGAGCATTTTAAGCAGGTTGCCAGCATCATCAAGGCCGACCCCGCAAGAAGATTCGTGGTTCCCTCCGCACCCGGTAAGCGTTTTTCGAACGACATCAAGGTGACGGATATGCTCTACGAGTGCTTTGAGCTTACTCGTACGGGTGGCGACGTAGACGCCTATTTCCCTAAAATTGAGGAACGCTACAACGGCATCATTGCCGATCTTGGTTTGGATTTCGATATTTCGGGTGAGCTTGCTTACGTCAAGAACGCCATCACGCATCACTCGGGACGCGATTTTGCCGCAAGCCGCGGTGAATACCTCAACGGTATGATCCTTGCCAAGTACCTTGGCTTTGACTTCATCGACGCCGAAAATGTCATTTTCTTCCGCAATGACGGAAGCTTTGACGAGGAAAAGACCAACGAGGAGATGCGCCGTGAGCTGAAAAAGCACGAATACGCCGTGATCCCCGGCTTCTACGGCTCTATGCCCAACGGCACCATCAAGACCTTCTCGCGCGGTGGCTCGGACATCACGGGCGCTATTGTTGCGCGCGCGGCCGAGGCCGATCTGTACGAGAACTGGACCGACGTTTCGGGCTTCATGATGGCCGATCCTCGCATTGTTTCCAACCCCTGTGCCATCGATACCATCACCTATCGCGAGCTTCGTGAGCTTTCCTATATGGGTGCTACCGTTCTTCACGATGAGGCCATCTTCCCCGTTCGCTACGCGGGAATTCCGATCAATATCCGCAATACCAACCGCCCCGAAGACAGAGGCACCATGATCGTTCCCGGCACCAACGAATACGATACCAAGCACATCATTACGGGTGTTGCAGGCCGCAAGGGTTACTCGGTCGTCACCATCGAAAAGGATATGATGAACGCCGAGGTCGGCTTTGGCCGCAAGGTGCTTGAGGTCTTTGAGGACGACGATATCTCCTTTGAGCATCTCCCCTCGGGTATCGACACCATGAGCGTGGTGCTTGAGACCAAGGCGATCGAGGAAAAGCGTGAGCGCGTGCTTACCCGTCTGCAGAAGGCCGTGCGCCCCGACAGCATTTCGGTTGAGGACGGCTTGGCACTCGTTGCCGTGGTTGGACGCGGCATGGTTCGCGCCAAGGGTACGGCTACGCGCGTCTTTGACGCCATTTCGGCCGCCGACGTCAACATCAAGATGATCGACCAGGGCTCGAGCGAAATGAACATCATCGTTGGCGTAGAGGAGCGCGACTTTGAAAAGACGCTTTGCGCCATCTACAACGAATTCGTAAAATAAAAACAAAAACGGCGTTTGTCTGAAAAGACAAACGCCGAAATCTACTTTCGCATTATCCCATATTTTCGGGAAGCTGTCTGCCACCCATGACGTGAAAATGCAGATGCTTTACCGACTGGCAAGCGTCCGCACCGCAGTTGGTGATGACACGGTAACCGCCAACGAGCCCCGCCTCGGCCGCGATCTTCGGAATGGCCTCAAATATCTTGGCAACGAAGATACTGTTCTCGCCGTTCACCTCGTCAGCCGACGCGATATGCGTCTTGGGGACGACCAAAATATGCGTGGGCGTCTGCGGCGCAATGTCGCGGAACGCGTATACGTATTCGTCCTCGTACACTTTTCCCGACGGGATCTCTCCCGCAATGATCTTACAAAACAAGCAATCCATAATTGACCCCCTTGGTATTGATGTCTTTATTATACCCTCCCGCACGGGCGTTGTCAACAGAAAAGGAAGAGAAAATGTATAAAATATTCGATATTCACACCCACATCTATCCCGAAGCCATTGCCGAAAAGGCCGTGACCAATCTGAATAAATTTTATGACTTCGTATGCGAGGGCAAAGGAACGCTTGGCGACATTACCGAATCCTCAAGGATCGGCGAAGTATCGGGCTGCTTGCTGCTTGGCGTTGCCACCAATGAAAAACAGGTCGGTCACGTCAACGAATATTTAGCCGAAGCCTGCCGCACGCATACCGACGACTCCTTCCGTATGCTCGCCTTGGCCTGTGTGCATCAAGACACGAAGGATATGCCCGCCCTTGCCGACGAGATCGAAAACATGGGACTTCGCGGCTTCAAGATCCACCCCGACATTCAAGGCGTGAACATCGACGACGAACGCCTTTACCCCTTGTACGAAAGCATCGAGGGACGTATGCCGATCTGCTTCCATATGGGCGACGACAGAGAAAAGTATCAGTTTTCGACGGCCGAGCGTCTCGTGCGCATCAAAAAGCGTTTCCCGAAGCTTGAAGTCTTGGCCGCGCATTTCGGCGGCTATCACGCGTGGGAAAAAAGCTCGCTTTTGGCAGAGCTTGACCATATTTGG
>JAZTWS010000052.1:0-3775 GCA_045636005.1 Eubacteriales bacterium
GAGGCACCAAAGTTGAGTTCGCTACGCGACCTCGGATAACAAATTGGTTTTGCACCAAAGGCGCAAATTTGCTTCGCAAACCCCAATTTGTTACGAATAAATCGCTTTGCAAAGAAACGCCGTTTTCGTGGGGCGCCGCCCTGAAACCCACCACCTTTTGAAAAAGGTGGACGAAAACTTTCCTCGCTTGGTTTAAGCGTAGCCACAAGTTTTTTGAAAGGTGTGGAAAGCTTTCAAAAAAAGTTTTCCACGAAAAAAACATGAAATATCAGTATTTTGTCAAAGGCATGGTATGTGCGGCGTGTGTGGCGCACGTAGAGCGTGCGGCTGGAAAATGCGGCTTTGAGAAGGTAAGCGTAAGTCTCATTACCTCGTCGATTTCGTTTGAATCCGCGCTCTCCGAGGGCGAAGTAAGGGAGACGCTCACGCGTGCGCTTCGCGCGCAGGGGTACGACCTTATGGCCGAGCAAAAAAAGAATACCGACGACGGCGAATACCGAAAAATCAAGCGCAACCTCATCATTTCTCTTATTCTTTGCGCGCTTTTGATGGTGGTTGCCATGGGGCATATGTTCGGGATCCCGATGCCGAAAAGCCCATACTACCCCGCAATTTCGGCAATTTTGCAGCTTCTTTTGACGCTTCCCGTCGTTCTTCTCAACTTCAAATACTTCCGCGGCGGCTTTTCGGCACTTTTTTCGCTTTCTCCGAACATGGATTCGCTGATCGCCGTGTCCTCGACCGCCTCGCTTGCCTATAGCCTTTACGGCATGACGCGCATTCTCCTTGGCATCTCGCCCATGGAAAATTTGCACGAGCTGTATTTCGACTCGGCGGCCATGATCTTGGCACTTGTCTCGCTCGGTAAATTTTTGGAGAACCGCGCCAAGCGGAGCGCGGGCGACGCGCTTTCCTCGCTCTCCTCACTCATTCCCGATGAAGCCACGGTTTTGGTGGGGAATGAATACCAAAAAAAGAAGGTTTCCGACATCTCGGTGGGAGAAATTGTCATTATTCGCGCGGGAGAAGCCATTGCGGTGGACGGAGAGGTAATTGACGGCTTTGGCTGTGCCGACGAGTCCTCGCTCACGGGTGAGAGTATGCCCGTGGACAAGGAAAAGGGTGCCACGGTGCGCGCTTCCACCATTCTGCGTGACGGATTTTTGACCGTCCGCGTCTTAAAAGCGCAAGAAAACACCGCCATTCGTCGCATTTTGCATATGCTGGAGGATGCGGCCTCCTCCAAGGCCGAAATTTCGCGCTTTGCCGACCGCGTGGCCGCCATTTTCGTGCCTGCGGTGATGGGCATTTCGCTTCTTACCTTTGTTTTGTGGCTGATCTTCACGGGTTCGCTCGGCGCGGCCGTGCGTCCCGCCGTTTCGGTGCTGGTCATCTCCTGCCCCTGCGCGCTGGGACTTGCCACGCCCACGGCCATTCTCGTGGGTACGGGCATGGGCGCGAAGCGCGGCATTCTTATGAAAAGCGCGCACGCGCTGGAGCTTTTGCAGGCAACGAAATACGTACTTTTTGATAAAACCGGAACGCTTACGGTGGGGCGCCCCGCCGTTTGCGACGCAACAACGGTCGACGGCGAGCTTCTCGCGGCGGCCTACGCGCTGGAAAAGCGATCCTCGCACCCGCTGGCGCTTGCTATTGCGGCCTACGCCTTGGAATCAGGCGTGGACGAGAAGGAAGTCGAGGACTTCCAAAACACCGTCGGAAAAGGGCTTTTCGGGCGCGTGGACGGCAGGTCTTACTATATTGGAAAACGCGAATATCTCACCGAAAACGGCTTCTCGCTGCCCGAGGACACGAAAAAGGGCTACAGTGAGGTGCTTGTGGGCGAGCGCGAAAGCGGCCGCGTGGGTATCTTTTATTTGGCCGACACGCTGCGCGAGGGCTCGGTGTGGGCAATTCGGCGCTTGCAGGCGGCAGGCATCACCTGCGTGATGCTGACGGGCGACAACGAGGAGGCGGCGAAGGCCACCGCCGACGCGCTCGGCATTTCGGACTACCGCGCCTCGCTTTTGCCCGAGGACAAGGCGCGCCTTGTGGAAGAATATAAGAAAAAAGGCAAGGTTACCATGGTGGGCGACGGCGTGAACGACGCTTTAGCACTCACGGCGGCCGACATCGGCGTGGCGGTGGGAGCGGGTACCGAGGTGGCGATTGACAGTGCCGATATCATCCTGTCAAAAAACGGCCTTGAGGCGCTCATTCCCGCGCTCTCGGTCAGCCGCCTAACGCTTGGCACCGTCAAGCAAAATCTCTTCTGGGCCTTTATCTACAACGCCATCGGCATTCCCGTGGCGGCGGGCGCGCTTTACGCGCCCTTCGGCCTTCTTTTAAATCCGATGCTTGCGGCGGCGGCTATGAGTCTTTCGTCGGTGTCGGTGGTGAGCAACTCGTTGCGCCTGAAACGCAAAAAAATCGAGGAATGTCCCTCGAAATTTATAGAGAAAAAAGAGGAAAAGACCATGAAAAAGTTTGAAATAACGGTTGAAGGTATGATGTGTATGCACTGCGCGGCACGCGTAAAGGGCGTGCTGGAGGCGCTTGGCGCGACGGAGGTCGAGATCTCGCTCGAGGAAAAGAAGGCACGCTTCGGGGCCCCCGACGGCTTTGACCGCGCCGCCGCCGTAAAGGCCATCGTCGAGGCAGGCTATAAGGCGGAATAACGCATGGCAAAAAAAATATACGAGCATAATTTTACAGTGCCGCTCATCGTGGCACTCGTGGCGCTTGCGGCCCTTCTTGGCGTTTATTTTTCCATGAATAAGCCCGAAGATCCGCCCACCGAAACCACGACCGAGCCGGTCGAAAGTACGGTCGAGCCCGAAGAGACCGAGCCCGAGGATACCGAGCCGATGCCGCCCGTTACCTTTCAGAGTAACCTTGAGGCCTACGAGAGCGCGATGACGGCAAGCGACGAAAAATACCTCTTGCTCATCAACAAGCAGAGCAAGGTGAACGCCTCCTTTGTCCCCGCGCCGCTTACGGCGGTCAAGGACACACACAAGGCCATCGAGCTTGAGGCGACCGCCGCCCGCGCGCTTGAGGCTATGTTTATCGAGATGCGCGCCGCAGGCGTTGCTGACGGCCTTTTCGTGACCAGCGCCTACCGTTCTTATGCGTATCAAGAAAACCTTTTCAACGGCTATATAAAGACCGAAAAGAGCAAAAATCCCTCGCTTACTACCGCCCAAGCGCGAGAGATCGTGCTTCGCTACTCGGCCGCGCCCGGCACCAGCGAGCATCAGAGCGGCCTTGCAGTCGATCTTATGACCTCCCGCATGGGTGACCTTGACGAGAGCTTTGCCAAGGAGCCTGTTTTCACTTGGCTTTCGGAGAACGCGTGGAAATTCGGCTTCATTCTGCGCTTCCCCAAGGATAAAACCGCCATCACGGGCTACGACTACGAGCCCTGGCACTACCGCTTCGTCGGCCGTGCCGCCGCCTACGAAATGTGGCGCGACGGCCTCTGCCTTGAGGAATATTCGAGGTCGTAAACCGACCTCGGTTAACAAATTGGTTTTGCGGCTAAACATCGCAAATTTGCTTCGCAAACCCCAAATTGTTACGGTTTGTGCTTCAAATTTTGATTTATCGGTGTGTTGCGCAGAGCCTTGCGAGAAAAGTTCTCGCCCGCTTTTTTGAAAAGGCGGCGGGTTTCAGGGCAGAGCCCTGAAAAAACGGCGTTTCTTTGCAAAGCTTTCTTTGCGCCTCGGGTGTCAAAGAAAGCGTGTGTATCTTTTTGCCAAGTAATGCCTCTGTC
>JAZTWS010000053.1:0-1993 GCA_045636005.1 Eubacteriales bacterium
CTCTTTTCTGCGCGTGTGCTACACGCGGCTCAAAATGACGTGAAATTTTTGCAGACCAATGCAGTAAAAGTTTCGCTCAAGCCTTTTCAAAGGCTTGCGGGTTCCAAGGGCAGAACCCTTGGCGTCCTCTCCCCCGATAAACTTCAATTTATTTTTTCCAAACTCTTGATTTTATTTGGGGGTTATGATAAACTATAAACACTTGAAAATACAGGAAGGAGAATCATCATGCCGCTTATTGTAAAACAGGTATCTTCTCTTGAAAAAATTCGTTTAGACGACACGCTCGACTACGCCGAGATCACCGAAACCCGCGCGCTTCTCGGAGACCGTGTCTCTTATCAGATCTCCTTTATTGCCGAGCGCTTTCAGCTTGCTCGCTTTACCGTTCGCTCCGAGCTTGCCGAGTATGTAAAGCTTTATCTCGTGAAGGACGTTCCCATGGATCGCACACTCACCATGAAGGACGTACCACTTGACGGATATATCACGCATGAACCCGGCCTTATGCCCGACCTGCTTTTGCCCCTGGACGAGCAGAAAAACGAAACGCTCGTACAGCACTTCCCCACGACCATTTGGGTAAGAGTGGATCTGCCGAAGAACATAAAGCCCGGCAAATACGAGGTCAACATCGACGTACAGCTTTACGAGTACGAAATGATGTTCCACTATAAAGACCTCACCAAAACCATGACGATCGACGTGGCACCCTGCGAGCTGCCTGCGCAAAACCTCATCTACACCCGTTGGTTTTACGCCGATTGCATTGCAAACGCACACAACGTACCCATCTATTCCGAGGCGCATTGGGCGCTCATCGAAAACTACATCGCGGCAGCAGCCGATCAGGGACTCAATATGATCCTCGTCCCCACGCACACCCCGCCCCTCAATACCGCTATCGGCGGCCAGCGCCCCTGCGTGCAGCTTGTGGATATCGAAAAGAAGGGTGACACCTATCTCTTTGACTGCACAAAGCTCCGCCGTTTTATTGCGGTCTGCAAAAAGCACGGCATCGAATACTACGAGATCGCGCATCTCTTTTCGCAGTGGGGTGCTGAATTTGCCCCCAACATCATGGTCACCGAAAACGGAAAGCTTGAGCATATGTTCGGTTGGCACGTCAAGGCAAACAGTGACGAATACCGCGGCTTCTTGGCGCAGTATCTCCCCGCCATTGTGAAGGTCTTGGTGGAAGAAAATATCGCGGGAAAGACCTATTTCCACCTGTCCGACGAGCCTTCGGACAAAAACCTCGAACGATACCAGACCGCGCACGACATCGTAAAGCCGCTCATCGGCGAAAGCAAGCTGATGGACGCCCTCTCCAAATACGATTTCTACGAAAAGGGTCTTGTGGAATGCCCCGTCACCAACATCGAGCAGATCGACAAATTCCTGCCGCATTCGATCGAAAATCAGTGGCTTTACTACTGCGTGGAGCCGCAGGCGACCTTTACCAACAGCTTCATGGCCATGAAGTCCTGCCGCACGCGTATCCTCGGCTTCTTGCTTTACAAATTCAACATCAAGGGCTTCTTGCACTGGGGCCTCAACTACTACTATTCGATCAACTCCATGTATGCAATTAACCCCTACGTTACTACCTCGGCTGACCGACGCTACCCCTCGGGCGACGCCTTTACGCTCTACCCCTCCAAGGACGGCGCATATCACTCGCTCCGCGGCTTTATCACCTACGACGCCATAAGCGATATGCGCGTCTGTGAGGCTTTGGAAAACAAGATCGGACGCGAAAAGGTCGTGGAAATGATCGACGCAGCTGCCGGCGGCGAGCTCAAATTCGACGCCTTCCCCGACGGAAACGAGTTCCCCGAAGCCCTCCGCGCCGCTATGATCGAAAAAATCGCTTCTCTCTCATAAATTGAAGTTTATCGGTCTGTTTGAAAAGCAAAAGCCATAAAGCGTTTGCAGATTTTGAGCGTTGCGCGGGCTCCTTCCGTCGCCTTACGGCGCCACCTCCCTCCCG
>JAZTWS010000054.1:0-2579 GCA_045636005.1 Eubacteriales bacterium
CCCCTGCGGTCTCTTTGCGGGCTATTATCGCAACGAGGAAAAGACGCGCGAGGTTCTGCACGACGGCTTCTACCATACGGGTGACACCGCATGGCGCGACGAGGACGGCTTCTATTGGTACGTCGGTCGCGTGGACGACGTCATCAAGTCCTCGGGCTACCGCATAGGCCCGTTTGAAATTGAAAGCGTGATCATGGAGCTTCCCTACGTCCTTGAGTGCGGCGTTTCGGCCGAGCCCGACGAGGTGAGAGGTCAGGGGGTCAAGGCCAGCATCGTTCTTACTAAGGGTACTGAAGGCACCGAGGAGCTGAAGAAGGAAATTCAGGAATACGTCAAAAAGCATACCGCGCCTTACAAGTATCCCCGTATCGTCGTATTCCGTGACGAGCTTCCCAAAACCATCAGCGGAAAGATCCAGAGAAATAAGCTTTAATGTAAAAATTCCAAAGAAGTACTTGACAAACCCCTCAAGCTATGATAAAATACCTATATATTGAAAGGCGTTGACGAAGAGGACGCGATGTGAGGCCCCCGAAGAGAAGTGGCGGTTGGTGCAAGCCATGGGGAGAACATCGTTGTTTGTAGCTTCCGAGCCGAGAGGAAGAAAGCTTTTGCCGTAGACCCTCTCCGTGATTGCTGCGTAAAGGCATAGGAATTGTTGGATTCCAAGAGTGGCGGTTCTCCGCAATTTGAGTGGTACCGCGGGTGTTGTATTTTACACTCGTCTCAAAGTCATTTCACTTTGGGACGAGTGTTTTTTCGTCCCACAAGAAAGGCAGGAACATATGCAGAAAATCACAGGTCTTGACTTCAAGATCCAGGAAATGGCAGCGCGTATCCGCGAGCTTCGCGAGATCGAGAACATTTCCATCGAAGAAATGGCAGCCAAAACAGGTGTAACCGCAGAGGAGTATATCGACTGCGAAAGCGGAAAGAGTGACTTAAACTTTACCTTTATCTATCGCTGTGCTTTAGTGTTCGGCGTCAACGTCACCGATATTATCGAGGGCTATAGCCCCAATCTTCGCTCCTATACCGTTACCAAGGCAGGAGCAGGTCAGCACATCGCGCAGGCGCACGGCATGACCTATTATAACCTCGCGTATGCCTTCCAAAACCGTATTGCCGAGCCGCTTTATGTGCGAAGCGTATACGACGAGGCTGCGCAACGCCGCGACATCGAGCTTACCTCACACGCGGGCCAAGAGTGCGACATCGTCATGGAAGGTCAGCTCATGGTGCAGATCGGTGACCATAAGGAAACCCTCGGCCCCGGCGACAGTATCTACTATAACAGTGAAACGCCGCACGGTATGATCGCCGTAGGCGGTAAGGACTGTATCTTCTACGCCATTGTCCTTAACCCCTCGGGCGAGCCGATCCCCGAGCTGGTGACGCCAAAGGCGATCGTAAGCACGAGCAAGATCAAATTCGATACCAAAGACCGAATTTATAAGAAATTTATCGACGTCACCAAGAACGAAAACGGTACGCCCACGTCGATCACCTTCAAAAACACCGAGAAGTTCAACTTCGCCTTCGATCTCGTGGACGAGCTTGCCGAGCGCGAGCCCGACAAGCTGGCAATGCTCCATATTGCCAAGGACCATACCGAGCGCCGCTTCACCTTCCGCGATATGAAGAGGGCCTCCGCGCAGTGCGCGAACTACTTCAAATCGCTCGGCATCAAGAAGGGCGACAAGGTCATGCTGGTTCTCAAGCGTCATTATCAGTTCTGGTTTGCCATGCTTGGTCTTAACAAGCTTGGCGCGATCGCCATCCCCGCCCCCAATCAGTTGCAGGAGCATGATTTTGAGTACCGCTTCCGCACCGCAGGCATCAGCGCCATTCTCTGCACCGCTGACGGCAATACCGCCACCGAGATAGAGAACGCCGCACGCGATATTCCCACGCTCAAGCACCGCATCCTCGTTGGCGGTGAGCGCGAGGGCTGGCGTAATTTCGACGAGGAATATACGCTTTACAGCACGCACTACAATCGCGGCGAGGACGCTCCGGGTGGCGACGATCTGATGCTCATGTTCTTCACGTCGGGCACCTCGGGCTACCCCAAGATCGCGGCGCACAATTACAAATACGCGCTCGGTCACTTCCACACCGCAAAATATTGGCATAACGTGGACCCCGACGGCCTCCACTTCACCATCTCGGACACGGGTTGGGCCAAGGCTATGTGGGGTAAGCTTTACGGTCAGTGGCTCTGCGAGGCGGCGACCTTCGTTTACGACTTCGACCGCTTTGATGCCGCCGATATTCGTCCCCTCTTTGCCAAATATCAGATCACCACGTTCTGTGCTCCGCCCACCATGCTTCGCATGATGGTCAAGCAGGACATCTCCAAATACGACCTCTCCTCCGTCCGCCATATGACCACGGCAGGTGAGGCACTCAACCCCGAGGTCTACCGCCAATTCGAAAAGGCAACGGGACTTCAGATCCTTGAAGGCTTCGGTCAGACCGAAAGCACCATGATGACCGGGAATATGGTCGGGGCTCCCCATAAGATCGGAACTATGGGTAAAGCAGTTCCGGTTTACGACGTGGAATTGCACGACGCC